>JASMKJ010000377.1 GCA_030749275.1 Acidimicrobiales bacterium | reverse complement strand
GTGCTCTTGCCAGCGCCATTTGGACCGATCAAGGCCACCATCTCTCCTTCATCGACCCGGAATGCAACGTCTTGAAGCGCCTGAAGGCCACCGAAATTCATGCTGATATCGTTAACGACAAGCGACATTAATTAGGCCTCTTGGTCCTGCTGTTCCGGCTACGTGGAGGGCGAGCCCTGGCGCCGGCGAACGGACAAGAACATCCGATGTCCGTACCCGTACAAGCCCTGCAAGAGGCCTTGCGGCATGTAGGCGATGATGATCACGAGGAATAGGCCGTAGACGACGACGTCGTAGTAGCCGAGTTCCTGAAGTGGTTCGGTGATGACGGTGACGAACAACGTCGCGAAGAGAACGCCGGCTATGCTACGAAAACCGCCGATAGCGATGATGACGACGAGTTTGATGGAGAAATCGATACTGAAGGGTTGGGGGCTGATGTAGCCTATGTAGTGGGCATAGAGTCCCCCGCTAACGGCCGCGAAGACCGCGCTGAGCACCAAGATCTTTCGTTTCAATCCGTTTACGTCATTGCCCAGGGAGGCAACGGCGCGCTCGCTTTCAGCAATGCCGCGCATGACGAGACCAACGGGGGCGTTGACCAGGTTCTGGGCGACCCACACCGTCAGCATCAACGCTGCCCAGGCGACGAAATAGAAGCTTTGATCGGAAGCAATATCGTAGCCAAAGGCCGTCAGTGGCGGGATTCCAGGCAACCCGTTCGGTCCACCGGTCCAATCTCGAAGCTCGACGAAGGCGATGCTGACAATGACGCCAAACCCGAGCGTCGCGACCGCGAGATAGTGACCCCGAAGTCGGAAGATAACCCATCCGAGATACGACGAGATCACACCGATGATGATTACCGCGAGGATGATGCTGATCCATGGCGAGATACCCATGTAAACGCTGAAAGCGGCCGACACGTATGCCCCGAGACCATAGAATGCCGCATGGCCGAGCGAGATCTGCCCGGTGTAGCCCATCAACAAGGAAACCCCGACGGCGGGAAGCGCATGGAGCATGATCACGATGAACAGATTGGTAAGGTAGCCGCTCTCCAGAAACGGCAGAACCAACAAGCCTGCGAGAGCGATCAGGACTTTCATTTCTCTTGCTTCGTGAGCTTGCTATCCAATTCCCAGAAGAGACCCTCAGGGCGAAAGATGAGGAATCCGAGAAGAAAGACGAACGCAATAGCGTTCTTGTAGCCGGAACTCAGGTAACCGGCCGAGAACGACTCTGCGACACCGAGAATCAGTCCGCCGAGGAGAGCGCCAAATGGATTACCGAATCCGCCGACAATGCAAGCGACGAACCCCTTCAGACCGATGATAAGCCCGGTGTCGTACTGCATCAGTATGATCGGGGCTACGATGATGCCGGCAATCGCGCCTAGAAGGCCGCTGATGAAAAACGCAATGGGACTCATAGTGCTTATTTCGATGCCGACGATGCGGGCAGCGAAGGGGTTCACGGCGCAAGCCCGGAAGGCCTTTCCGATAAATGTCAACTGGAAGAATAACGCGAGGCCGAGAGTCAGCACGAAGGTTATGCCGATGACCCACAGTGACTGCGGCGTGATCGTCGCGCCGAAGAAATAAATCGGATCTTCGCCAGAGAACGCCTCGAGTCCCCGCGCTTCCGTTCCCCAGATAACGACCGCGATCCCGCGGAGGACAATCCCGACGCCAATCGTGACGATGATGCCGCGCCAGATGTTGCCGCCGATGGGACCAATCGCGACCTTTTCTATACCTACGGCCAGCACGCCCGTCAAAGCGGCCGCCAGCACGATGGTAACGAGAAGAGGTAGACCGAGTTGGGAGAAGGTTATAGCGAACATGGCGCCAATCATCGCCTTGTCGCCCTGTGCGAAGTTGACGATACCGGTTACGTTGTAGATACAGGTGAAGCCGATCCCGGCGAGGCCGTAAATACTGCCTATGACGAGCCCCGAGATCAGAAACTGCAACATATCGGCCATGCCCACCCCCCGTCGGTAGCGCCCACCCCAACTTCACAAATGCAATCCAATCCGGTGCGCATCGCGATCAAACAGTTTTCAGCTACGCACCGAGCCTTCCAATATCGTTCGCATTGATGATCGCTGAGGCATGTTTCGCTGAAACAGTCTCGCCTTGCAGCAATCTCACCATCACAAGAATTCCATTTAACGAAACTTTTTTCCGTTTTTAACTTTAGCGGGCGTGGCCTCAAGATTCAAGCCGAATATTGCGACTGATTCCGCTTGCTCGAATGATGACGCTCGATTTCCCATCTGAGCGCACCGCCACCTCCATTCCCGCCGTCCTTGGCCGTATTCCGATCGATACCCGTCCTTCATAAGCCACCACCTCCGGCTGCGCGCATACTTCACCGTTGGTTGGTCCATCGGCACCGGAGCCGGCAATGTTCGCCACGAAACGGTGTTGAAATTCAGTAATATCATTGGTACCTATCAAGCAACGTCTCGGCCGTTGTCATCCTGACCATTGTTTTCTGCTCGTTGGTCAAGTTCGCTTCTTCGACAGCATCCTGGGCGCGCGAGGTTGGAAAAAACGGGAAGTCGGTGCCCAGCATGACACGGTCTGCACCGAATACGCGGACGGCGAGCTCGAGGGCGCGCGAGCCCATTGAACCGCTGTCGACGTAGAGACGACGCAGGCGCCTGGCCAAGTCGCGAGGCGCGTCCGGTGTGCGCACCTCTACGACATACTCCATGCGCTCGAGTATGAAGGGAATTGTGCCTCCGAGGTTGATCACCTGAACCGAAACATTGGAGAAATTCTTGAGGAAGTCCGAAAGCGTTAACGTGACCACTGCATGAGATACGCCGTTCTGAAGATCCAATACAGACGCCCGCTGCATGGCAAAATCTTGAGTAGTTGAGTCGATATTGAGTTGATCGTGGCGTGGGCCCGGGTGAATCAAGAAATGAGCGCCAATCTCGTCGGCAACATTGAATAGAGACCTCAAGCGTTCCAACGTTTCGAGATCGGTGACATAGCCTGTCGGGATAATTGCACCAATGTGCCCGAGCTCAAGTCGGGCACGTCGCAATTCACGCACCGCGGCATTCATGTCGGCGAACGGAAGACCAGCAAGCGTAACAAAGCGATCGGAATTTCGGCGACGTTGCTCCGCAAGTCCATCGTTGTAGGCTGTAACAATTGGAATGGCCTCGGCGACGGGCAGAACATCGATACCCATATTCCCGGGGAACACCAGGAGCTGCTTGGTCAACCCAATCGAGTCCATGAATTCGATTCGGGTTTCGATCGACCTGTCATGCTCCTTGAACACCATCTTCTTTGTCGATGTCACCAACATATCTGTGCCGTCTGCTCCGACCTCCAGCCGAGGAGTCGCCTTTCGACGCCGTAGCACGTCGAGGACACCGGCGCCGTGGTAATGAGAGTGCATATCGATAGCGGGAGGGTATGGCATGGAAATCTGTCACCTTGGGGCTGAATACGAAAGGCGGTGTTGCAGGCTCCCTTTCCGCTATACGCCGATATCCGTGCGCATCTGGAGCGCTTTTGCTCCCGTGGGGAACTCATCCAACAGAGCGTGTAGATCTTCCCGATCAAGATAGACGAAGCGTCCGTCCTTCCAGTACAGAACCGAATCGAAATAGACGGACTGGTCGTAGATCGACCAAGCAATCTCGCCAGGCGGATAATCCCCGCATGTGTGGAAATGAAGCCGTCGCGGGCTAGAAAATGTCAGGTTCGCCCAACGCCATAGATTTTCAGTCGGCGGATCGGAATAGTAAGTTTGCCCGTTGATTCCAGCGTGCCAAGAATGCACGATGTCGGGATTGATATCGAGTTGCCCGGCGACCGTGTGATAGTGCTTCTCGACCTTTCGGACGGTTTCGGAGTCACCATCGAATCCGGTAATGCGGCCATCCTTTACAATGGCAGCAATTGGGTTGTCGATGATCAGATGGTCTGGCTCGTAGAGGTGCGAGCCGGAGGGTGTCAGCCAACGCGAGACGACGACGCGACCATTCATCGTCTTGCAACTTAGTGGCCGGAACGTGCCGATCGGGAAATTGAGGAGGGAGAACCCTGATTTCGTGCCCGGTTCCGGTGGTTCAAAGTCGTGCTCCCCGCGGACATCGGTTCCCAATGGACAGGTAATGTGCCACTCCCGAGCTACGTCGATCTCTGCTTCGAGTTTGGCGAGAATCCTGTCCATCAGGCCATGCGGCACAGTGCAGAATTCGGAGCCGAGATATTCGAGGTTGAGCGCGTAACACATCGTCTTAGTCCCACCTCCCTCCAGCTTGCTGAAGCGGATTTGGTCCCCTATTCGCGAAAAGAAGATCGTGTGGTCGGCGCGTTGGATACCTCGCGAGATCTCATCGGGCACATGCTCGGGCCCCTTCAACATCGGTTCGCACACTGTGGTCACATTCGCGCCCATGTCACCGGCTGCTTGCCCGACAAGTTCCGGGACGCCTTCGTCGTAGTAGTCGATGCCCTCGCGCTCCCGGATGATTAGAACGGTCTCCCCGGGTTTCACGCCGATACAATTCACAAGCAGGTTGTTCGCTCCCGCTTGCGGGTCTTGGTGACTTTTTCCCATTCCTCTCCCTGCTCTTCAAGATCTCGCCATTCAGTCCATATTCGCTCCATCTGGGGCGCTCTAGAACGGCATATTCCCGGGAAATCATGACCTGCCATACCGTCACAATTTGACCTAATCTTACACTCTGACCCCCTTGAGCGAATGAATGGGCGAATGTACCGTTCGATCTTCGTCGAGCAGCACGATCCAGAAAACCGCAGTGGCGCAGACCCTCAGGGTCAATGACTTATCGTGGTTGCCCGTTTATAAAATTTTCAAATAAGCTCATCCTGTACGGTCTCAATTTGCAGCAAGCTCAAGAGAACCCCCCGAATGGAGGCTTGCAGGAACAACGGGGCTTCGCTATATTAAAAATGGAACCATGTTTCGTAAAGTGGAACTTGAGTATTGAAAACGGCAATTGGAGTTAAGGAGCCTTCTCGTGGCGAACGCGTTTGATCAAGTTTTCAGCCATATCTCTCGGGATGCAAGGCGGGTGTGTGGGTGCGGTTGTCGTGCAAGTCAAAGCGTGCGCGACGATACAGGGAAACTATTTACAGGATTCGAAGGGTT
>JASMKJ010000376.1 GCA_030749275.1 Acidimicrobiales bacterium | reverse complement strand
AGCTCCTCAAGCGTCTCGTCAGGAAGAACTACGCCGTCTTCGAGGTACCGAAACCCTCCTAGCCGAAAGTCGGTGGTCTCTAGGTCTGCTCCGGCGGCTCTCATCACTTCCAGCGCTACTGCGGTAACTTCCGGCCCAATGCCGTCTCCACCAATCACTGCAATCTTGTGTGCCACTTAGCTTCTCCTCATTCTTCTGGTTGGCGACGGGGCACACTGAATAGGTGGCCCATAAAGGCAACGACCGCCCTCAAGGGACGGTCATTAGGCGCACACGGTGACCGTGTGCGCTAAGAAATAATGATGGCGGTCAGGTTTGCCTTCACGTCTTCTATTGTTGACAACTTCAAGCGCCACGTCAACCTGAACTAGAAAGCGTCGCCGCAGTTCGTACCTCTGTTGGATTCGATACGCTTTGGGAATGGCTGAATTGCACCACTTATCTCCTGAGGCGCATGCTCGTCTCACAGCCGAATTCAAAGACTTAACGACTCGCGGTCGTATAGACATTGCCGACAAGATCGAACAGGCGCGGCTACTGGGAGACCTCTCAGAAAACGGTGACTACCACGCGGCTAAAGAAGAGCAGGGGAAGATGGAAGGTCGGATCCTTCATCTGAGCTCAGTCTTAGAAAACTGCGAAATAGTGGAACAGACATCGGATGAAGCAGTGACACCGGGTGTCGTGGTGGAGATCCGTTTTGAGGGGGATGACGTTACTGAAAGGTACCTCTTCGGTTCGATTGAGGAACGGCGTGATGATCTCGAAATTATTTCGCCGGGCTCTCCGATGGGTCAGGCTCTCGAAGATGGCGTCGTAGGCGCAGTGGTCGAGTATGAAGCGGGAGCGGGCACTCTTTCTGTCGAAATTGTTTCGATAGAGGCCTGAAGGATTTACATGACCGGCGACGCTGCGATTGCCCCAAGGGAAGCCTCGCACGAGGATGACCATCAAAACCGTCTCGTGCTGCCGCGAGGACGTCACTATGACCTTCCAGGTCGAGGAAGAACCTTTGCCCGCGTTGTCGAAGCCCCTCCCGGTGCCCCGACAGTTCTTTTGCTGCACGGATGGACGGCAACCGCAGACTTGAACTGGTACAGCAGTTACCCAGCGCTGGAGGGTAAATACGGTGTGGTCGCGCTTGACCATCGGGGTCACGGCAGGGGAATTCGTTCTAAGAGGCCCTTCCGATTGACTGACTGCGCTGATGACGCTGTCGCGCTTTTGGACGAATTGGGCCTAGAGGAGGTCATAGCCGTCGGCTATTCGATGGGTGGACCGGTAGCTCAGCTCATTTGGAGGCGCCACCCCGGTCGAGTGTTGGGTTTGGTGCTGTGCGCCACTGCTGCATCATTTAGCACCACAAAACAGGACCACGTGCGCTTCGCTGCAATCGGCACCTTGGCCCAAGCAGCGAGGGTGATACCTAGGGCCGTGCGTCAACTCATCGGCAGTCAACTTCTCACCGGTAAGTCAGGCAAGGACCTCCGTCAATGGGCAATCGGTGAGTTGCGTCGACATGACCCTCTGAAGCTGATCCAAGCGGGACATCGCATCGGGCTTTTCGATAGTCGGCGATGGCTTCGTACAATTGACATCCCTGTGTCCGCGGTCGTTACAACCGAGGATGAAGTTGTCTCGGTATCGCGACAACGAGAAATGTTGGAAGTCATTCCGGGGGCGAGTAGCCATGAGATCGTTGGCAACCACACCGTCTGTGTTGCACAGCCCGAAACATTCCGCGAGTCTCTTTTGTCAGCGATTTCCGATGTTGTCGAAAAGTCTCACTGGACCCAGACGACAATTGACTGACACAGTGATGGGATATCTCAGGGGCTCGACACCACGAAACAAAGGGATTTAGATGGCCGGTAAGACTCTCAG
>JASMKJ010000375.1 GCA_030749275.1 Acidimicrobiales bacterium | reverse complement strand
GTAAAGCAAATGCCGCCAAAAGCGCGACTGTGATGATTAACACCCATTCACGAACAGGTCGCCAGTTGAGTGCCCTTAATCTCAGGGCGAATTCCATCTGTCGTCTTTTCTCGCTGCTCAAGTTGCCCTCATCAGCCAGGCAACCGACGCGCCCACATATGAGCAAGCCAGGGCATCGTCTGCGAGCGGTCTGCCCATCGTCTTCAGCGGGGTCGTCAAATGGTTGAGTGCATCTGCGATGTCGATTGGTTCGGCCCAATATGGCCGATGGTTGAGTGTGGTAATCCACGAACTCTCTGCTCCGTGGGGAATGGGGACCTCGATGGGAGTTGGTGTGGCTTTAAGGATCGTGTTCATGTGGTGACTTATCCCGTTGTGTCGTTCTCGGGGATCGACGTCCGATGCCCTGACACAAACCGCAACCTCAGCACCTAATGCCGAAAGCGTCGCTGCGTGACCGGCGAGCTCCAAAGAGGAAAAGCCTAGTCCTATACCTGTCCCAACATGGCCCGGCCCAGCGGCTACCACAACGCCGTTGTGGTTGTTCTCAAGAAGAGCGGCGATACCAGATGCGACATTAATGGTTTCGAGATCTCCACCAAACGCTTGGCCTGCGGTAACCGTCAAGCCCAGTAGATTGCGTTGTCTTAACTCGGCGACGAGGTCGCTCAGGGCGAGCGGAAGCGCGGCTTGATCTGTCATGAGATAGCCCAAATCTGGAGAGTTCATTCCTACCGCCACGGCTCCGAGGTGGCTGTGTAATACGCATAGAAGGACTCTGGCACCATCGAGGTCGAGGCGCGTCGATAGGTGAGGATCAACCTCTGTCTGTTCTGAGAGATACCTTGCTTTAATAATGCGGCCCGGCCGGAGTTCGGAGTTACCTTCTCGGTCAGTTATCCAATGGATGACGTGGGAACCTCCGGTACCGAGGTCGAGATCCACGGCGGTTGTGTTCACCACTACATGATCACCTGCTGTCGCAGCTCCGATTAGCTCGACGAGGGAATATGCAGTGGAGCCATCGTCAAGAATTACTTTCTGTAAGCCGTCCCTCTCATCCACAATGCGGTCAACTGTTCTTGAAGAGAAACGTGGCATGATCGCGTTCTACAACGACTCGATCAAAGCATCGACGCGTTCGTCCTGAGCGAGGAACGGGTCCTTGCATAGGACCGTACGTTGCGCCTGGTCGTTTAGCTTCAGGTGGACCCAGTCGACTGTATAGTCACGTTTCCTCTCTTTGGCTTGACGAACGAATTCTCCTCGTAGCCGCGCTCTGGTGGTTTGCGGCGGTTGGTCCACTGCTGTCTCAATATCGGCATCGTTAAGAATCCGTTCGACAAGGCCATTTCGCTGCATCAGGTAGAAAACTCCCCGGGTCTGGCTGACATCGTGGTATTGAAGATCCAGCAGGGCCGCTCTTGGGTCACCTAACTGCAGATCGTGTTTGGCTTTGTAACGTTCAAGGAGGTGGTATTTAATTACCCAATCCACTTCGCGATCCAGAGTCAGTGGGTCTTGTTCGATTGCCTGCATGCAGTGCTCCCACATTGACAAGGCTCGCTTCTCTTCTGCATTGAGTTCATTTGTATCTGCAAAGCGTTGTGCGCGTTCAAGATATTCAGACTGAATTTCGAAAGCACTTGCCTCCCTCCCGTTAGCTAAGCGGACTCGGCGTCGACACGTAATATCGTGACTGATCTCTCGAATTGCCCGAATTGGGTTCTCGAGTGTCAAGTCTCGGAGAATTACGGCGGGGTCCTCCATCATTCTCAGTAGCAACGCGGTTGCTCCTACCTTCAAGAATGAGGTGTATTCGCTCATATTGGAGTCGCCGACAATAACGTGCAACCGCCTGTAACGCTCAGCATCGGCATGTGGTTCATCTCGAGTGTTGATGATTGGCCGACTTCGCGTTGTAGCGCTTGAGACGCCTTCCCAAATGTGTTCTGCCCGTTGAGCGATGCTGTACATGGCGCCGCGGGCGCTCTGTAGGACCTTTCCAGATCCCGTATAGATTTGCCGCGATACGAGGAAAGGTATGAGCACTTCCGCGTAATTAGAGAAATCATCGCGACGGCTCGTTAGGTAGTTTTCGTGGCAGCCGTAGCTATTACCGGCGCTGTCTGTGTTGTTCTTGAATAGATAGATGGTGCTGCCCGTGATGCCTTCCTCTGCGAGACGCTCCTCCGCATTTTCGACCAGGCGCTCCAGGATTCGTTCGCCCGCGCGGTCGTGACAGACGACCTCGTAAACAGAATCGCATTCAGGTGTCGCGTATTCCGGATGAGAACCGACATCTAGATATAGTCGGGCGCCGTTCGCCAGGAACACGTTGCTTGAACGTCCCCATGAGACAACCCGTCGAAAAAGATACCTAGCTACCTCGTCGGGACTCAGCCGGCGCTGCCCGCGAATGGTGCATGTGACCCCGTACTCGTTCTCTAGGCCCATGATTCTTCGCTGCACGAAGGACACCGTATCTCTAGAACACACTCTCGGCGTAGACCGACGGCGGGATCCAGCTCCTCGACGACCGCTATTGGGCCAAAAGGGCTTCCGTTTCTAAATCATCGAGTCTCTGGAAGCAACGGCGTCCATTGTCTACAGCTAGAACCGCCACCTCGAGTTCTTCAGCTCCAATTGTTCGGTCCGGTCCTGCCAACGAGTTGACCGCAAGCCTTACTGCCCCATCGCGATCCAAGTCCTCTGTCCACCCTTCGGCAAGTCTTTCGAGAACTGATTCTGAATCACCACCGATGCAACACCAGTGCAACTCATCAGCGACAGTGCCGTCATATTGAATTCGATATAACTCAGCGGAACCCTCGGTGTCGATCTCAGCTACAACGATCTCTACTTCCATTGGCTTCATCTCGTGGGTGAAGATTTGGCCCAGCATCTGGGCGTATTGGTTTGCGAGGCTGCGAGCGTCCACGTCTTCTCGACTGTATTGGTAACCCTTGAGCTCTGCGTAGCGAACCCCAGCAATTCTCAGTTGATCAAACTCGTTGTATCTACCGACTCCACCGAAGGCTATTCGGTCGTAGATTTCCGAAACTTTTCGGAGGGTTGAACTGGCGTTTTCTGCGACTAAGGCCACGCCGCCTTGATATTCGACCGCTGCAAGGCTACGGCCACGGGAGATTCCCTTGCGGGCGTAGTCAGCACGGTCCTGCATAAGTTGCTCAGGGCTTACATACATTCCGGGCATAGTCATACCGGCTACTCCCCCCCGTTAAGTTCTTCTCGAAATGCGGCGAAGACCTCACCAGATTCGCCATCACTGAGCTGGCGGAACCCGTCCGCTGTGATGACGCTGAGCACTGGATAGATTCCTCGAATTGGATCCGGCCCGCCCGTTGCGCTGTCTTCATCAGCGGCATGCCACAGTGCTTTGACCGCAAGCGAAAGGGCTTCTTCTATTGAAAGGTCTGACTGAAATCCAAGCTTGACCACAGTTCCGGCATGCAAGCTTCCCGATCCACTAGTTGCATAGTCTTGCTCTTCGTAGCGGCCACCTGTTACATCGAACTGAAAGAGACGTCCGGTCGCACGGGCTTTGTCGTAGCCCGCGAATATTGGAACAACAGCAAGCCCCTGCATAGCTTGTGGCAGGTTTCCACGCAGCATCTCTGCAAGTTGGTTCGCCTTGCCCTCAAGGGTTAACGGCTTCCCTTCGATCTTTTCGTAATACTCCAACTGCAGCTGAAACACGCGGACCATCTGAATAGCGGGTCCAGCGGCGCCTGCTATCGCGACAGCCGAGTAATCGTCTGCTGGGAATACCTTCTGCATGTCTCGATGACTGATCAAATGCCCAGCTGTCGCTCGTCGATCGCCTGCTACCACGACTCCGTCTCCACACCGGAGGGCTAGGACGGTTGTTGCATGTCCCGCGTCTATGACCCCTGGCAGGTCATTAGGAAACGGGTCTAACCCGTTATGTTTCAGAAGAGTAAGGAAGTCAGTTCCGGGGTCCTCACCGGGGCCAAAAAATGGAATCGAGCTCACTCTCCACCCTTTTGGACATAATTCTTCACGAATTCTTCGGCATTGCTCTCTAACACTCCGTCGATCTCATCGAGCAGATCATCGAGTTCCGCTTTTAGTTCTTCGCCTGTATTTGCGGCATCTATCTCTTCAGCATCTGATTCATCAGATCGTGATGACGGCCGCCGCCTCTGTTCCCGTTCAGCCATAAATGCCTCCTACTCTCGCAATTCTACGGGTCCTTACGTGCCCAAGCGCCGCAAAAGCTCCGCTGCATCCTCACATTCATCTAACAAGCTAGCGACATGGACCTCTGTTCCTCGCAATGGTTCGAGCATTGGCACTCGCCTGAGGGGATCGCTGCCAACGTCGAACACCATCGAATCCCAATTAGCTGCGACGATCGCATCGGGGTATCGCTCAAGGCATCGACCTCTAAAGTAGGCCCTCGTCGTCGGGGGCGGGCTGCCAATTGCATTGTTGACTTGTTCATCGGTAGATACGCGTGCCAGCCCTATCCGCCTTGCCAAACCCTTGTCCGGGCGGAGGTCGTGATACTGCAGATCGAGAGCAGCCATTCGGGGGTCTGACCATTCAAGGTCGTGTCTTTCTTGAAATCCTTTGTAGAGCCGTCGTTTGGCAATCCAATCAATGGAATCAGTCAAGGAGTCAGGGTCGCTTTCTAGGGCAGAGAGCACGTCATGCCATTGGCGCAAGATGTCGTTGCCGATGTCATCACCACCAACGACTTCGAATCCGTATCGATCAGACCAGAGTTGTGCTGCTGCGTAATAGGCCCACAGAACGTCTAGAGCCGAAGCCCTTTGACCGTTGAGTAGACGATGCGACATCTCCAGATCAATGTCGTAGCTGACCTCCCTCAAAGTCTTTACGGGAGTTTCGAATGCGCAGTCGTTCGGCGCCATGTCGTCGTCAATCATGGCCAAGACAATCGCCGTGGTGCCCAACTTCAAATACGTCTGGACCTCACTCATGTTCGCGTCGCCGACAATGACGTGGAGTCTCCGGTATTTCTTGCTGTCAGCATGAGGCTCATCTCGAGTATTGACGATGGGTCTCTTCAGAGTTGTTTCAAGCCCGACCTCCTCTTCAAAAAAATCAGCCCGTTGGGTGATTTGGAAGGGGACCTCCGCATGCGTCAGGCCTGGTGCTTCTGAACCGATCTTCCCCGCTCCGCAAAAGATTTGCCGAGAAATAAAAAACGGCATTATCTGCTGCACGATCCGTCCAAAAGGGACAGCCCGGTCCACGAGATAGTTTTCGTGGCACCCGTAGCTGTTCCCTTTTCCATCGCTGTTGTTCTTGTGTATGACGAGTTCTTCCCCATCCGGCAACAACTCGTTTGCCTTCTCCATTGAGCGAATCAGAATTTCTTCTGCGGCGCGATCGTAAATTGTGCATTGCTTGGCATCCGTACATTCCGGCGTTGACAGCTCCGGGTGAGCATGGTCGACGTAATATCTCGCTCCGTTTGTTAAGACAGCGTTCACCAAGTGGGTTTCAATTTCAGGTGCAAGCGCATCGAACTCATTGAAGCCCCGAGCGTCGACCCCGGGGTGCTCATCTTCAAAGTCCCAACCTATGCGGCGCTCGAGGAAACCGTTGACGTAGGCATTAATAATCATTGACGAGGCTGCGACCGGATTGGACTCACCATCGTTACGGTGAAGGATCCCGAATTCTGTTTCGATTCCTAGAACCTTGTGTACAGCCACAGAGCGACCTTAGCTGGGCAGCTGACCCTTAGAGATATTGGCCTGTCTGAACTCTTTCTATTGCCCGGCCGCCTTCACCGTCGAATTCGTCGTCGGCGCTAAGTAACGTTCGAATGAAAACGATACGTTCACCTTTTTTGCCCGAAATTTTGGCCCAGTCGTCCGGGTTGGTGGTATTTGGTAAATCTTCGTGTTCTTTATATTCCTGTCGGATTGAGCCGAGAAGGTCGTCTAAGCGAATGCCATAGCTACCCGTGGCAATGGATCGCTTAATCGCGGTTTTCTTGGAGCGTCGAACGATATTTTCAATCATCGCTCCGGAGGCGAAATCCTTGAAATACATGATCTCTTTGTCACCGTTTTGGTAGGTGACCTCAAGAAAGCGGTTGTGCTCTTCGGGTCGATACATCTCCTCTACCGTTCGCTCGATCATTACCCTGACAGCCTTGTCTGGATCGCCGCCTCCAAGCTCATCGATTTCAATCGCGTCAATGGGTAGCTCTTGTTTCAGGTAGGTGGCAAAGATCGCCGAGGCAGCTGTTTCGTCTGGTCGGTGAATTTTGATCTTTACATCTAGGCGGCCGGGCCTGAGAATCGCTGGGTCAATGAGATCTTCTCGATTTGATGCCCCAATGACAATCACGTTTCGAAGCCCCTCGACCCCGTCAATTTCTGCCAACAGCTGTGGGACTACCGTCGATTCCATGTCTGAACTGATTCCACTGCCTCGTGTTCGAAACAGGGACTCCATTTCGTCAAAGAAGACGATGACCGGCCACCCTTCGCTGGCCTTTTCCCGAGCACGTTGAAAGATTTGGCGAATTTGACGTTCAGTTTCCCCTACATACTTGTTGAGCAGCTCGGGGCCTTTGATATTTATGAAGAAGCTCTGTGCGTCTCCGTCACCTGCGGCATCCGCGACCTTCTTCGCCAGAGAGTTAGCGACTGCTTTCGCTATAAGGGTCTTCCCACAGCCTGGCGGACCATAGAGAAGTATTCCTTTGGGCGCCGGTAAGTCATATTCACGAAATAGGTCTTGATGCAAGTACGGAAGTTCCACGGCATCAGTGATTTGCTCTATCTGCCCGTCTAAACCTCCTATGTCGTCGTAAGTGACGTTGGGCACTTCTTCTAGCAGTAGCTCGTCCACTTCTGGACGCGGAAGTCGTTCCAACACCAAATTTGCGCGAACGTCGAGGAGCAAGCTGTCACCAGACCTCAAGGTTTGTTCCCTCAAGTGATCACCTAAGTCAACGATCCGTTCTTCGTCAGCTCTGCCTGTGACGAGCGCTCGATTTCCATCGGCGAGGACTTCTTTGAGAGTGACTACCTCTCCGGAGGTGCCCGGTTCGCGGGCCATAACCACGTTCATCGATTCGTTGAGGACCACCTCTGCTCCAGCGTCGAGTTCCTCTGCCACCAAGTCCGGGTGCAGGCCGACTCGCACCTTCCGTCCGTTGACATGCACATCGACGGTGTCGTCGTCGTTGGATGCGATGAAGGTTCCGTATGCGGAGGGTGGTTGCGTCAGTTTCTCCACTTCCTCTCGGAGTGTTGCTATATGTTCCCTCGCTTCACGAAGCGTAAAAGTAAGTTTTTCGTTTTGGGAGACGGCTTGAGCGAGTTGCCCTTTCGTTTCCAACAGTCGTTCTTCAAGTGTCGTGACCCGCTTTGGGGTGTCGACTAGCTTTCGCCTTAAGAGGCCGACTTCGGATTCAAGCGCACGGATCTGGCTTCGAAGCGCGGCTAGTTCGCCGGCCGTTGGTTCTGATCCACTCATGTCATCCTCGCTTGACATTACGGTCCCCGGAGTTCGCTCGTGCCTGAACCGGAAGCTACACGAATACGCGCTGGAAGTGGCTCAACGGAGAAAATACCTTTCATTGAACGTTGAAAGAAAGTTGCGCCTACTTATCGTCACCAAGGTAAATTAAGGTGCGTTGGCTGAACGTTGTGAGCTGACCTCCCCCTTGGAACCGCCAAGCTTCCTTGCAAGAAGAAAGGCAACTGCATGAAAGTCTGGATTGATCAAGACCTTTGCACAGGCGATGGCCTCTGCGAGGAGATCGCACCTGATGTTTTCACCCTGTTGGATGACGGGTTGGCGTACGTCGTTGAAGACGGCAACGTCATGTCTGACCCCGGCGGCGCTGAGGCTCTAGCGAACTTCCCTGACGCTCAGCTCGACGCTGTAATTGAGTCGGCTGAAGAATGCCCGGGGGAATGCATCTATATCGAAGCTTGATTCAACTATCAATTCTTCGAATCGGCGGATCGGCGTCGGCTAACAGCATTGAAGCCGTCAGCGGAGGCACTTCCCTGTTCCAACTACGCTGCGTTCTCCGAAAGCAACCGTTTCGGCAATAAAGCCCGCTATTTCCGATCGGTCCAAGATATAGGCGGCGCGCTGATAATCGGATGCGTTGCTTGGCGCGACAGCGAAAACAATCCCGAGGACGGATCCTTCAGTGTCTACGACTGGGGCCCCGCTGTCGCCGGACTGTAAATGAGCGGCGGCAAACCAAAATTTGCGGGTGATGTCCACTGAGTCATAGATGTCCCTTCCATTATCCGTCGCTCGTTCGACAAGCCGTATCGGCGCGGTGCGCAGTGGTCCTCCCGCTGGATGCCCAACGACAGCTGCTAGCTGTCCTGCCTGTGGGACCTGAAGCGCCAAGGGCACTAGGGCAGGGTCTACTCGGAGGAGCGCTAGGTCTCTCTCTGGATCAAAAGCTGTGACAGTTGCCGGAGATGGTTTTTGGCCGGGAAGCGCTATTTCGACATTTTGTGACCCCGCGACCACGTGGGCATTCGTCAACGCTGCGCCAGGAGCGATCACAAATGCTGTTCCGTCTTGGCGTTGACTACATGCGACCGATTGGACACGAAGTACCGACGCTGCCACTGACTCCAAGGTCTCTGCACTAACTGCTAGCTCCTCCGGCGGTTCCCCAACCTCAACTGGTGGTGTGTTGGAGTCGAACGACGGAATTCGGGACCAATCCTCCAACAATCTGTCCAAGAGGCCCCTTCCATTAGGTGTTAACGGCGCCAGTTGTTCTACAACCGCGGCCACTTTGGATTCAGAAGTCTGGCGTTGCGGCCAACCCTGGGCCGCCGAGAATGGAGGCAATATAAGCCACACCAGCAGTGCCACAGTTGCTACGCCTCCAGCCACTCCTGCAAGCGAATCGAGCCATCTAAACGGGCGAGGAACAAGGTTGCGAAGGCTGCGGGCAAGGCGCCAGCCGATCGCATGGCCAATCACTCCCGCGAACAACACCGCCAGTGCTCCCGCTATTAGCCGTTGATGTTCACCGTCGATAGCCAGAACGTCAATGATGTCTGCGGCCCACTTAGCCGCAACGAGAGCCCCCAGCCCAAACCCGACCCACGCGCCGAGACGGCCGATTAACCCTCCGCGCCAGCCCACAATTACTGAAAGAACAGTCAAGACACCGAAGAGTGCGTCAAGAATCACGAGCCAACCGCTAGTTCTCTATGAGGCGAGCGTGTGTCAAAAAGCCTGTGTGCGCAACCATTCGGTGGTCCGGCCGCACAGAGTTGCCCTCGACATGCC
>JASMKJ010000374.1 GCA_030749275.1 Acidimicrobiales bacterium | reverse complement strand
GGTAGGAGCGGATGTTGATCTCGCAGCAGGCGAAGTAGTTTTCAACACCGTCTTGAGCGGGTACCAAGAAGTCATAACTGACCCTTCCTACGCCGGACAAATCATCAATTTCACCTATCCCCACATCGGCAACTACGGCGTCACGGTGGCTGACAATGAAGCGAAGCGGCCCTTCTGTAGAGGTGTAGTTGTTCGCGAACTCACGCGGCGGCGATCGAATTGGAGGAGCGAAGGAGGCCTAGATGCCTACTTGCGATCCGAGGGGGTGCCTGGAATTGCCGGGGTGGACACACGACGTCTCACCCGCCATGTGCGCGAAAACGGAGCTATGCCAGGCGCTCTGGGATCAGCCCCCTTGTCTCGATTAGAGAAGGCTGCTGCGTCGGAACCTGGGACCAATGGCGTCGACCTGGTCAGTGAGGTAACAACTTCGGAGTTGTACCAAGCCGGTGATGGCCCCTTCCGAGTCGTCGCGTACGACTTGGGGATAAAGAAATCAATTGTTCAACAGCTATCAGACATCGCAACGGTGTTGGTGGTTCCTGCGGGCACGACCAGTGACCAGGTGCTCGCTTTGGAACCTCATGGAGTGTTTCTTTCTAATGGTCCGGGAGATCCAACCATGGCGGGCCAAGTGGTTCAGGCTCTCGGTGACCTACTTGGACAAGTCCCGGTGTTTGGTATTTGTCTCGGCCATCAAATTCTTTCGTTGGCACTCGGGGGAAAGTCATACAAGATGAAATTTGGTCATCATGGGGGCAATGTCCCAGTTCGAAATCTTGACAGTGGACGTATTGAAATCACCAGCCAAAATCATAATTTCGCCATTGAGTCAGGTTCAGTCCCGGCAGTCACTGAGACCCACGTTTGCCTGAACGACGGGGCTCTCGAAGGGTTGAGATGTAACGACATTCCGGCGTTCAGCGTTCAATATCATCCTGAGGCCAGCCCCGGACCCCATGACTCTCGCTATCTCTTCGAAGAGTTCGCCGAGCTCATGAACTCCTTTCACGGGAGTGTTAGCTAATGCCAAGACGCGATGACATCGAGAGCATTCTGATCATTGGATCTGGGCCGATCGTCATCGGACAAGCCTGTGAATTCGACTACTCGGGTACACAAGCTTGCCGTGTCTTGCGAGATGAGGGCTACCGCATCATTCTCGCGAACTCAAACCCTGCGACAATCATGACGGACCCTGAATTCGCTGACGCCACCTACATCGAACCGCTTCAAGCTGATGTCCTGACAGCCATTATTGAACGCGAGAGACCGGACGCGATTCTCCCCACTCTAGGAGGCCAAACAGCTCTCAATCTTGCTACTGAACTCGTCGAATCTGGAGTGTTAGAGCAATACGACGTAGAGATGATTGGTGCAAGCGGCGAGGCGATAGCGACCGCTGAAGATCGAGACTTATTTAGGCGAGCCATGCAGGAAATAGGCTTGCAGTGCGCCCAATCGGGAATAGCTCACAACCTGGATGAAGCTATGGAGGTGATAGAAGTCATCGGGCTTCCAGTCATCATTCGCCCCGCCTACATTTTGGGTGGTAAAGGCACGGCTTTCGCGCACACTGCGGAAGAATTTGAGCGCGTAGCGGCCATAGGCCTAGAAGCGAGTCCGATCTCCGAGATCTTGATTGAGCAATCGATCAAGGGCTGGAAGGAATTTGAACTCGAAGTGATGAGAGATCACGCCGACAACTGTGTCGTCATTTGCTCTATTGAAAATGTCGACGCGATGGGGGTCCACACGGGTGATTCGATAACAGTCGCGCCCGCCCAGACATTGTCGGACGTCGAATACCAGCAAATGCGTAACTCAGCATTTGCTTGCATCCGACGAGTTGGAGTTGAAACCGGCGGTTCCAATGTCCAATTCGCAGTTCACCCTGAGACCGGCGAACAAATCGTTATTGAAATGAATCCACGGGTAAGCAGGAGCTCAGCCCTGGCTTCAAAAGCAACGGGATTCCCAATTGCGAAGATCGCTGCGCGTTTGGCTGTTGGGTATCGCCTTGACGAAATTACCAATGACATTACTGAGAAAACTCCGGCGAGTTTCGAGCCCACAATCGATTACGTCGTCACTAAGATCCCACGCTGGGCCTTTGAGAAACTACCAGGAGCATCCGGCGTACTCGGACCCCAAATGCAATCCGTGGGAGAGGCCATGTCTATTGGGCGAACCTTTCCCGAAAGCCTCCAAAAAGGCATTCGCTCACTAGAACAGGGCCGGATGGGGCTGAACGCTGATCCGGGAGAAAAGCACTATCTCGAACAAGAAACCAAAGAGCTACTTTCAGAGATTTCGGTTCCGACACCCGAAAGGCTTTTTCAAATAGCGGAGCTAATGAGGCGAGATGTCAGCCTCGAGGAGATCAACGTCGCCTGTGAAATCGATCCATGGTTCCTTGATCAGATGCAGATGATTGTCGAAGAACGCATTCATCTAGAACAAACAGATTGTTCATCGCTCAGTCGACATGAATGGCGACGTGCAAAGCAGTTGGGCTTTTCAGATGCCCAGCTCGCCTATTTGATGCAGGTCGATGAAAATGACGTTCGCTTGACGAGACTGGCTGAGGGTGTCAAAGCAACCTTTAAGACCGTTGATACGTGCGCCGCCGAATTCGATGCAATAACGCCCTATCACTATTCGACCTATGAGGATGAAGACGAAATTCGAACCGGGGAGCGGCCTCGAATGATGATCCTTGGCTCGGGCCCAAATCGGATTGGTCAAGGCATTGAATTTGACTATTGCTGCGTTCACGCAAGCTTTGCCCTGGAAGAAGCTGGCTACGAAACGATCATGGTTAACTGCAATCCCGAGACAGTATCGACCGACTATGACACTTCGGACCGCCTCTATTTTGAACCGCTCACCCTAGAAGACGTGCTGAACGTCATTGATGCCGAGAAACCAGCCGGGGTCATAGTCAGCCTGGGTGGCCAGACTCCACTCAAACTTGCTT
>JASMKJ010000373.1 GCA_030749275.1 Acidimicrobiales bacterium | reverse complement strand
CGTCCATCACGTCGTCGTGGTACAACGAACCCAAATGCACCAGTTCGACAGCTACTCCACCACGAACCATTTCCTCGGTCAAGCTCTCCGCTTTGTCGCCGGCAACATCCAGCGACAGAGCCGAAGCGATCAAGAAAGCTGGCCTTAGGCGCTTTCCACCAGCGGGTATGAGATGAGAAGCCACCTCAGTAAGAAAGTCGTCGTCGGTCTTCGCAGCCTCCCGGAGCGCCTTCTCGACGCGGGCCAAATCGGCGGCCGCATCGGCCCGATATTGAAGAGGAGTAAGGGAAACCACAATGCAAACCTAACTGGAAAGCTAAACGACAACTCGATCTAGGTCGAAACGTCGCCTTTGTCGACTGCAATTCCAAGTTTTATCCAACTTTGGGCGAAAGGTGCAGTGAGACAAAGCCCTTCTGCCGGTTACACTCCATTAACGTCCGCGAGTCGCGGGCACACTTGCCTCCTGGAGGATCCAGTGTTTGAAAGGTTCACCGACCGAGCTCGCCGAGTCGTAGTGCTTGCCCAAGAAGAAGCGCGACTACTTAACCACAATTACATCGGCACGGAACACATCCTCTTGGGATTGATTCATGAGGGCGAAGGAGTCGCTGCCAAGGCCCTCGAATCCCTCGGGATATCCCTCGAAGCCGTCCGCAGCCAAGTAGAAGAAATAATTGGCCAAGGTGGATCTTCACCGAGTGGTCATATCCCGTTCACCCCACGAGCAAAAAAGGTCCTAGAGCTATCACTGCGCGAAGCCCTCCAGTTGGGACACAACTACATAGGCACCGAACACATCCTTCTTGGTCTGATTCGCGAAGGTGAGGGGGTAGCAGCACAGGTACTCGTCAAGCTTGGCGCTGACCTTTCCCGAGTACGCCAGCAAGTGATTCAGTTGCTCTCGGGCTATAGCGGGCCGGGTCAAGGCGAAGGTTCGGAACCAGGCAAAGAGACCGGAGGTGGCTCTGCAGACCGCGGAGACGGACCCCAGGGCGGCTCCGCGATCTTGGATCAATTCGGCCGAAATCTGACACAAAACGCTCGAGACAAAGCACTCGACCCCGTTATCGGGAGAATGCGTGAAACCGAACGAGTAATGCAAGTGCTGTCACGCAGGACTAAGAACAACCCAGTACTTATCGGTGAACCCGGCGTCGGGAAGACGGCCATCGTTGAAGGCCTTGCCCAAAAAATAGTTGCAGGTGAAGTGCCAGAAACATTGCGAGCTAAACAGCTTTACACGCTGGATCTAGGAGCCCTTGTAGCAGGGTCCAGATATCGCGGAGACTTTGAAGAACGCCTGAAAAAAGTACTCAAGGAAATCAAGACTCGGGGCGACATCATTTTGTTCATCGATGAGTTACACACGCTGGTTGGGGCTGGTGCAGCGGAGGGCGCGATTGATGCCGCTTCGATTCTAAAACCGATGCTTGCACGAGGCGAGCTTCAGACCATCGGTGCCACAACCCTTGAGGAATACAGGAAGTATCTCGAAAAGGACGCAGCCCTCGAGCGACGATTCCAGCCGATACGGGTTGAAGAACCTACTCTGAGTCACACTATTGAGATTCTCAAAGGCTTGCGCGATCGGTACGAATCCCATCACCGCGTGACCATCACAGACCAAGCGCTAGTAGCGGCAGCAAATTTGGCTGATCGGTATATAGCTGACCGGCATCTACCAGATAAAGCAATAGACCTAATCGACGAAGCCGGTTCGCGTCTACGCATCAAACGCATGGAGACGCCACCTGACTACAAGGACATCGAAAACAAGATCGCTGAAGTAGTCGAAAAGAAAAAACAAGCAGTTGAAGACCAAGATTTTGAGCTAGCAGGATCGTTACGAGACGAAGAAAAAAATCTGTTGGACAGTCGCACAGAGATGATGGAGCAAATCAAGTCCGAAGGCGTTGATCTCTTTGACGAAGTTGATGAGGAAGCAATTGCCGAAGTGCTTTCAATATGGACCGGAATCCCGGTTTACAAGTTGACCGAAGAAGAAACCCAGAAGCTGTTGAAGATGGAAGATGAGCTCCATAAGCGAGTGATCGGCCAACAGGACGCCATCACAGCTGTTAGTCAAGCCATTCGCCGGACGCGAGCAGGCTTGAAGGACCCCAAAAGGCCGGGTGGTTCATTTATCTTCCTTGGACCCTCGGGGGTTGGGAAAACGGAGCTTGCGAAGACACTCGCGGAGTTTCTCTTCGGCGACGAAGATGCGCTTATCAGCCTTGACATGTCGGAATACATGGAAAAGCACACAGTTAGTCGACTTGTTGGGTCCCCGCCGGGGTACGTCGGTTACGAAGAAGGCGGTCAACTAACCGAAGCTGTGCGTCGTCGCCCATTTTCTGTGGTGCTCTTCGATGAAGTGGAAAAGGCCCACCCTGACGTGTTCAACACCCTTCTGCAGATTCTTGAGGAAGGTCGACTGACCGATGCACAGGGTCGCTCAGTCGACTTCCGAAACACGGTGCTCATTATGACTTCCAACCTTGGCACAGCCGATCTCCGAAGAGCCAATGTTGGGTTCACGAAAAATGATGAAGCCGTTAGCTACGAACGCATGAAAGAAACAGTAAATGACGCCCTAAAGGCCCATTTCCGCCCAGAGTTCCTCAATAGGGTTGACGACACCATCGTGTTCCACGAACTTTCTATGGATGAAGTGACTGAGATCGTTGACCTCATGATCTCGAGGACTTCAGAGCAACTTCGGGCTCAGGGACTGGGACTTGAACTCACGGATTCAGCCAAGAATTGGCTAGCCCGGAAGGGGTACGACCCGACATTGGGCGCGCGGCCGCTGCGACGGGCAATCCAACGTCACGTCGAAGATGCATTGTCTGAACGAATTCTGTACAAAGAGTTCCATGCGGGTCAGATAGTTGTAGTTGACACCGATGAAGAATCTGACGAAATCGTCTTTACGTCGATGGATGGGTTCGATCCAGGTCCCGTTGAGTTAGAAGATGCTGCAACCTCGGAATAATTCGAGTCATAACCGCGTACCGTAATTCTTCACCCCCAAACCTTGACCAATTCTGTTAAATCGACACAACGGTTCGGAATTGGAGGCCAACAGTGCCAGAGTGTTCCTGTGGAACACACATGGTCAATTGTCTTGGCCGCAGGATCGGGCTCTCGGTTTGGGGGGAATAAGCAGCTAGCGATGCTAGGTCATCAACGAGTCGTAGAGTGGAGTGTTGACGTAGCACGCAGCTGCAGCGAAGGGGTGATCCTTGTGATCAACCCTGAAAGTATCGAAGAAACTGCCGATTTGAATGTTGATGTCGTTGTATTTGGTGGCGATACTCGAAGCGAATCGGTGCGGAACGGTCTAGGGGCTCTGCCCGATGCAGTCACCGTTGTTGTTATCCATGACGCCGCGAGACCCGGAGCATCTACAGCGCTCTACCAATCGGTGATCGAGGCCGTCAAGGCCGGCGCTGATGCCGCCGTTCCCGGCCTAGCGGTAACAGACACTCTGAAACAAGTGAAAGACGGTCCGGGAGGTAAAGAAGTCACACTCACGGTGGATCGTGACACAATCATGGCCATTCAGACCCCGCAAGCCTTCGATCGAAAGATGCTAGAAGCAGCGCATATAGATACTCGGGAAGCCACCGACGACGCCGGACTGATAGAAGCAATCGGTGGGACTGTCAAAGTAGTGCCTGGTGATGTATCCGCGATCAAAATCACAACACAAAGTGATCTAGCTATTGCGGCAGAGTTGATGGGACTTAACAAGTGATGCGAATAGGCCAAGGATACGACGCTCACGGATGGGCTGAGGATGATCGACCCCTAGTCATAGGTGGGACGCTTTTCCCAAACGAAACCGGTCTCGACGGTCACAGTGATGGGGACGTAGTGACCCACGCAGTCATAGATGCCATGCTCGGAGCCGCCGGACTGGGGGACATAGGTCAGAACTTCCCGGACACCTCGGAACAATTTGACGGCGTAAATAGTCTTGACCTTCTGCGACAAGCCGCTGCCATGGTCGGTGACGCTGGCTGGGTACTCGTGAATGCTGACTGCACCGTCATTACTGACACACCTCAGATAGCGCCAGTCAAAGACGAAATAGAAGAGAACCTTTCAAACGCAGCAGGAGGAGCGGTCACCATTTGCGGGAAGCGAACCGAAGGTATCGGTGCTTTAGGCACAGGTGAAGGCATCGTCGCAATAGCAGTAGCGCTGTTGGAGAAAAAGTGAATCAACGTCAGAGCCGTTCACAACGAACTAGAGGACGCTCAAACCCCAATGTCAAAAAACCGCAGCGATCAAGACCTTCTGGCGTTGCAGGAAAACAAAGAAGCGGAAATGAACGAAATCGAAACCGTCGAGATCCAGGATCAAACAAAGCCCACAACAAAACAGATGATCTCGGCGGTGACCATATCGAAGGACGGCAAGCAGTCCGCGAGTTACTGCGGGCCGGCACCCGACGAACCCAACAAGTTCTCATCAGCGAAGACGTGCACAACACAGCGGTACTGGCAGAAATAGCCGACCTTTGTCAGGAGCGACGGGTTCCCATTCGACAACTCACCAAAAGAAAACTTGACGACTATGCGCTGACTGAATCACCCCAAGGGGTAATTGCCCAAGCGGAGTCGATTCGTCCGGTCCCCATTGAGACACTCATTTCAGCGAATTCCAACAAGCCACCGGTGATCGTCGCTCTGGACGGAATTACTGATCCGCGAAACTTGGGTGCGATCCTTAGAACAGCCGAAGCTGCTGGCGTGACAGGGGTTGTCCTTCCGCGCCACAGAGCTGCTCGCCTTACCCCAGCAGCGGTCAAAGCGGCAGCAGGAGCCGTGGAACACTTGC
>JASMKJ010000372.1 GCA_030749275.1 Acidimicrobiales bacterium | reverse complement strand
CCCGTACGCACCGGTTACCGGGGTCGCTATCAAGTCACCTACACCCAGATTGTCTGGAAGGCGTGCTTCTTGGACAATGACATCACTTGACTCGCAGTGCCTTCCGACTATCCGAGCTTCAGAGTTGCGTGCCTCGGTAAGTCTGGCTGGGGCAAATGCTGTGTATCCGCTGCCATAAAGCATTGGTCTCGGATTATCGCCGAAGCCACCATCGACAGCGATATAGGTTCTGATCCCAGGTATTTTCTTGATTGTTCCTATCGAGTACACCGTAACTGCTGCTTGCGCTGCTATCGACCGTCCGGGTTCGGCGGACACCTGAGCTTTGACGCCGAGACGTTCACAAGCTTCGCTGAGCATTTCGCCCCATTCGCTTATGGAGGGCGCTGTTTCTGATTCAAGGTATGCGACGCCAAGACCTCCTCCCACTGATAATTCTGGTAAGCCAAGTGGTTCAGAGAAGGCGACAACGACTTCGAGGGCTCGGGCGAAACTGTCGGCCCTGAATACTTGGCTACCGATGTGTTGATGAATCCCCATCAACTCAACGCCGGGGTTGGATGCGCAGCTTTCTACGGCCTGCCCTGCTGCACCGGATGTCAACCCGAATCCAAACTTGGAGTCATTCTGTCCGGTTGAGACATATTCGTGAGTGTGCGCTTCGACTCCCGGAGTCACTCGAAGCTGAATCGGCGCTACTACCCCATCAATTTCGTGGAGGTGCCGTAGTCGACTCAGTTCATCAAAGGAATCAACAACAACCCGACCCACTCCATGGGTGCGGGCCAACGACAGCTCCGCGAGCGACTTGTTGTTGCCATGCAGAACAATTCGCTCTCCGGGGACTTCCGCTGCTATCGCCGTCAGCAACTCGCCTTCGCTGGCGACGTCGATGTGCAACCCTTCCTCGTTGACTAGGCGTGCCATCGCAGTGCAGAGAAAAGCCTTGCTCGCGTAGGCGGTTCCCTCGCCCAGTGCGGCGAGAGCTTCCCTGCATCGCGAGCGGAGGTGTTCCTCATCGTAAATGAACAGCGGAGTACCATATTCGGCTGCCAATTCGTCAACCGATAGCCCTCCGATCTGTAGCTCTCCTCGAGGTCCTGCTTGTGCTGAGTCCGGCAGCAAAGACATGGGGACAGGACCGTCAACAATTTCTGGCTGATTCATGTGGTCCTTTCACATTTTTTCGGGGGCAGCGATACCGAGAAGATCGAGCCCTATGGCGAAGCCGATGCGCGCAGACTCAACCAACCAAAGTCGTGCTTGTTGAACTGCTTCATCAGTATCGGATCGAAGTACTGGACAGTCGTGGTAGAACCCGTGAAACGTAGCTGCTAATTCGCGAATCCAGTTCGCTACGCGGTGGGGTGCTCTGTCGCGTGCCGCAATTTCGACTATCTCAGGCAACGTCGAAAGGCATCGAAGGATCTCGAGTTCCCGCTCATGTGTCAGAACTGTCACATCTATGTCGTCAAACGGGTCGCGCGAAACTCCTCGATTTGTTGCTTCGCGACCGACTGCCGCTATTCGTGCATGCGCATATTGCACGTAGTACACGGGATTTTCGTTTGCTTGACTAGATAACACGTCAATGTCGATGGTTTGTCGCGTGTCGATGGACTGAAGCAGATAGGCGAAGCGAGCAACGTCAGGACCGACCGCTTCAATCAGCTCGCTGACTTCTACCATGGTGCCGGTCCGCTTTGAAAGTTTGATTTCTTCGCCCCCCCTGACCAAGGTGACGTTTTGGCCAATGATCGCTTCGTAACAGTCCGGTGGGTGGCCAAGCATTTCCATGGCAGCCGCCATCCTGGGGACATAGCCGTGGTGGTCGGCCCCTAGAACATCGACGACGAGTTCTCCGCGTTGAAATTTCTGGTGGTGATAAGCAATATCAGGCACGAAGTAGGTGGGTTCACCGTCGCTCTTAACAAGGACACGGTCCTTTTCGTCTCCAAAATCTGAGGTTCGCAGCCATGTGGCTCCGTCATGTTCGTCAACCCATCCAGCGCTTGTAAGAAGCCCGACGGCTTCTTCCATGGCTCCCGACTCAACCAGTGCCGTTTCGCTAGCCCAGTGATCAAACTCTACGTTCATCGAAGTGAGGGACTCTCGAACGTCGGTTAAGGCTCTTTCTTGGCCCCAGGCAACAGGATCTGCTTCATGGGGCATCTCGCTTGCCCACTCCGCTACGTATTCCCCCGCGTATCCGTCTTCGGGTAGATCGGTGCCGTCTCGTCTCGCCGCCAGAGAAGCTCCGAAGAGCTCTGTTTGGAGTCCACGATCGTTGATGTAGTACTCGGTGAATGTTTCGTAACCGCAGCGGCGAAAGATGCGGGCAAGACTGTCTCCGTATGCGCCCCAGCGACCTCCTCCTGCGTGCAGCGGACCCGTAGGATTAGCCGAGACGAACTCGAGGTTAATTGATGCGCCATTTCCAACTATTGGTCGCGCATAACCGTCCTCCCCTTGCGTCAAAACATCCGTTAAGACGTCATGTAACCACTGAGGTGCGAGATGGAAATTGATGAAGCCTGGACCTGCTACTTCCATGCGTTCAATTGAGCCGAGTGATTTCAACTCAACGAGTTTTACGAGGTCCTCCGCTAATTCCCTAGGGTTTCGACCAAGGCTTTTTGATGTCATTAAAGCAACGTTGGACGACCAGTCTCCATGTTCACGATGGGAGGGACGTTCCATTTGAATCTCGCTCGCGGCGATGTCAATACCCAGTTCACTGAATGAGTCCGCCAAGGCTGCTGCCAAGACTTCTGTAATCACCAAACTGCTCCCTGCCGGTCACAATGAAAGCTCATCGTCACTGTGACAATGAGACAATCTCGACTGTACCGCTGAGACCCTCTCGACTCGAAGCGACTTATGATTGCATTTCGAAACCTGCGCTGGTGTGGAGCGCCTTCTCCAACGCGATACATTCGCTAACCCGCCCTCGTAGCTCAGGGGATAGAGCAGTGGCCTCCGGAGCCATGAGCGCAGGTTCGAATC
>JASMKJ010000371.1 GCA_030749275.1 Acidimicrobiales bacterium | reverse complement strand
AGCGACCAGTACCGCACAGAAAACCAAGGTTCCATCCATTCGCAACCCCATCCTGAACAGGGAAAACTCCCCACCTGTCACCATACGCTCAACAACGAGAGTGTCTCGTCGTAGCACATTGAAGCACTGGCCCTCCGCCTTTCAGGAACCAACGTTTCTTCACTTCTAACTACAATTCTCTTTAACATGCCTCAACCCGGGAGCCTCCAATGACTCACCTTGACGACGTACGCCAATTCCTCGCTGATGAAACTGGGCTTGCCACGATCAGCACAACCCAACAAGATGGGCGAGTCCTTTCAAGCATTGCAAATTGTGGCGTTATTGCCCATCCCGTGACGGGCGACGAATGTGTAGCCCTAGTTTCAATGGGCAAGGCCGCCCGCCTGAAACATGTGCGACGTGGATCGGAAGTCACAATTTCCATTCGAAGAGGATGGAACTGGATTGCCGTCACCGGGAAAGCTGACCTTATCGGGCCAGATGACAACACAGAGTCGATAGACGCAGAGGCACTGCGGCTACTGCTGCGCGAGATTTATCAGGCAGCAGGAGGAAGCCACAACGACTACGAGGAGTACGACTCAGAAATGATTCGAAGTCGTAGGGCAGCCGTACTTGTTGCTCCTACACGGATCATCGGCAACCACCCCAATGCATGAACTATGAGTCGGCGTTGCAGCCGATCTATTAGATCAGGAAAGTCAAATTCCTTTGCCCTGCATGCGCTGTGACAAGTTCGATCCACTTGGCTGACATCCGCAAGTTCCCTTCGACCCGCTCAAGCCGGTATTGGGCCTGACCAGGCCACACACGAAGCTCACCACTCGACTGCGCCGCCAATTCATAAATGACGAAGTTTGCCTTAACCAGCGCCTCTTCATCATCAGTCGACTCTATTTCAATGTTTGAAATCACTCGACGCATAGGAGAGTTCGGCAATTGAGAAAGACGTTTGCCAGTCTGGAGCTGCCGTATTCGTGTCGCCACGCGAGCCCGATTGTCATTTAAATAAGCCAACTGCTTGGAAGGATCACCTTCGAGTCGGCCTGCTGGAACCCAATAGTGAAAGTCATCAGTGAGCAGCGCTTCCCATTCCTCAAGCAGAAACTCGTCCGCGAACCGAGCTTCGCGGTACAAAAAGTCCTCGACCTCCGCTCGCAGCTCCGCTGAAGTCAATGTCTGCCTTTCCCAGTCATCGCATCAAGATACCTGTACCAGAAACCTCGGTTCGTTGTCTCATCAGAGGCATCACTTGATCGCACTCCATCCTCATCTATTTCTTCGCGATGCAACCCTCGGCTGAGATCGATCCAACCTCGACTCGTGGAAGACCAAGACGTGTCCGTGCCTGAGACACCTGCTTGAATTCGTTCCGCTGTAATAGCGTCATCGGTCGTGATGAACGACGCTGGCCCAACAGCTGCCTCCGTTTGACGCAAAAGCCTTTCATTAAACGCTTCATCAGCTCCATCGAACTGCACCGATGTGTGGTGATGAATCATCTCTCCCGGCGCCACAGGCTCCACGATAGCTATTACCGTTTCACCCAAGAAAAGGTTGGGAAACAGGAAGGCATGCGGAGGGCCGTCCCAAAGCATCTGCTCCGCTAGGTCATTCCCAACTCGCTGCGCCAATGCCGAGTAGTACTCCTTGACTCTTTCTCGAGTGACGCCGAGCCAAGAAAGTTCTTTTTTGTAACTCGGCCTCCAGTCCAACTCCAGGTGGCCTCGGCCATAGTCCACAGCTCGTGAACTCTTGACAGCGTCGGCGCCCACTGCGACATCGTCGTAATAGGTGTCAGTTGATGCGGACATTGAAGCGTGAACGAAACCTACGTGATAACCATCGCTGTCACTCTCGGGCCACAGCTTCCAATTTGATTGGACCCGGTGACCAATCCATCCCTTAGATAAATCAATCGTTCCAGAAGGGCTCATCTCGCATAGACGATCAATTAGTTCGTACCCCGCGGGACCCAAGTGTTCATCTATCCACCCAGCCGATCCATCAAGGTTGACGAACACGAAACCTCGATATGACGCAATTTGACCTGCCCGGTCTAACCCAAGATCCTCTTTTGGTTTCGAATACCCATCCGGAAAAGGAACCGCTCGCAAGCCGCCATCTAATCCGAATCGCCAATTGTGGTACGTGCACTGGAAGAACGCTGTGTTTCCTTTATGTTCCCAACATAAAGCTGTTCCTCTGTGAGAGCAGCGGTTCGCTAGGACGTTCACTTCCCCATTCTCTGCGCGGACCATGATCACAGACTCGTTGCCAAGTTGACGCTTTACCCAATCTCCATCGTTTTTGACTTCTGATTCGTGCCCTACAAAAACCCAACCTTGAACAAAGATGCGTTCCATCTCATCTGCGAAGATTTCGGGATCGTGAAGCAAACTCCCGTGTACCCGGTCGGTATGAACCAGTTCCCGATAGTCGACCTTCATGCTCCCAGTCTCGCATGAGACTCACCGCGACGTTCGCGAAATCACTGCCCTCTCTTTTAGCTCTACGATTCTCTACTGAGTGAGGTTTCGGAGGAACAACATGCAAATAACCGCTGTAACCCTTGACCACATCGGTGGACCAGTCCAGGTAGAGACCCTCGATCTCGCTGATCCCCTCGATGGTGAAGTTTTGGTCAAAATGGGCGCATCTGGAATCTGTCACAGTGACCAGCACGTGGTGACCGGGCAACACGCCGCTGGCCTTCCTTGCGTACTCGGGCATGAGGGTGCCGGCGAAGTCATGGCTGTCGGGCCGCAGGTGGTGGACGTCAAGCCAGGCGATCGAGTGGCTCTGAATTGGGTACCAAGTTGCAAGGCTTGTTTTTATTGTGACCGAAATCAACACCATCTTTGCCCGGTAATCACTCAAAGAATCTTCACTGGCTATATGGCGGATGGATCCACTCGGATATCACGGTCGGGTGAACCAATTCTCCATTATTCAGGCATCTCCACCTGGGCCGACCACATGGTTGTACCAGCAGAATGTTGTCAAATTTTGGACGCTGATGTCCCCTATGAAGTCGCAGCAGTAGTGGGTTGCGCCGTAGCAACCGGAGTTGGAGCTGCGCTGCACTGCGGCGACGTCAGCCCTGGAGATAGCGTCGCAGTTGTGGGCGCTGGTGGGGTCGGCCTGAGTGCAGTCATGGGAGCAACGCTGGCTGGAGCACATCAAATCATTGCCATCGACCGCGAACCCAGTAAGAAACATCTCTCTATGGATCTCGGCGCAACACACTTTGTTGATGCCGGCACGGACGCTATCGGTCGGGTGCTCGACCTAACTGCAGGAAGAGGTGCTGACGTAGTAATCGAAGCAATAGGTAGCAGCGCTCTTCAAGAGCAATACCTTGAGGCTGTCAGACCCGGCGGGACCATGGTCTTGGTGGGCGTTCCCAGCATTTCCGACTCAACTAAATTTGTAAGTGCCAACCTCATCCGATCGGGAAAGACAATCAAAGGAAGCTATTACGCTGCAACTGATCCCGGTCAAGCAATCGAGG
>JASMKJ010000370.1 GCA_030749275.1 Acidimicrobiales bacterium | reverse complement strand
TCGACGAGTACTTCTCCTCACCGATCTCGACAGTCCGGATGATGGAATCCTCGCCATGATGAACGCATTGCTGTGACGCCTCTGAACGGCTCGTCGGTATGTCAGGTGCAGGCATCAACCGGGATCATGACATGGGTCACTTGACCAACTCTGTCAATTTCGCTGCTGCTCTAAGTTTGGTTGCGGTAGGTATTTGGCCCAATGGTGGTTGACGTAGTCGTCTGCGTCTTCGTCTGTCCAACTGGCCGGTACGACATTGGTGTTCGACCGCGTGATGTCTTTGGCGCATTCACGTAGCGGATCCCTGGTCAATGGTTGGGTGGCTTGCTTGCGAAGAATCGCGCGGACCAGTACTGGCGTGCGCCCGGTGTCCACTGGGATCAGATGCGATTGCCAGAGGTCGGTTGCTAACTTTCCTCGCCAAGCGAGTTCATAGGACCCGTCTTCGTCTAGAGCCAGGTCGGCTCGGATGTACATCCGAGCCAGTACTGACACCTCATGCTTCTCATGGTTCAGGTACCGAAGGTACTTGCCGCCTTCCTTGAACTGTTTGTTCCTCTCGGCGGACTGGGCGGTGTGATGTCGCCAGACGACAAGCCACCAGAAGTACCTCATGACGAGGTACTGCCAGAAGTCCTTGTCGTCCTGGGCCTCATCTGGCATCCGGGCCGCTTTAAGTCCCATGTGCAGAAGTTAGGAGAGCCTCCCATCGATACGATATAGATAGCCCCAATAGTACGGATCAATGAGGAGTTCCCGATGGAGTGATTTCATCTCCTTGACTCGTTCTTCGAGACGACGAAGGTCCATTGTGTCGCCGGATCCCCTATCGACCCGGTGTGCTTTGATCTGGTCCTGCTCGTCTTGTCCGAGCTCTTCGTTGCCTAGGGACCTGCTTGCCAGGGCCTTCAACGGCGTTGTGTCGAGTGTCGGATATCGCATCATGCTTCTCCGCTAGCTATGTCTCGGATGTCCCGACCAAAATCCGCGTCGAGTGTGTCCTCGACACGAGCAACGAATACCTCTGGGTCTGCCTTTACGATCGCGAAGAGTTTCTCTTTGAGGTCCTCGTCTACCGCCCCTTTGTCGTCTTGAGAGAACGCATCCAACACCTTGTCGAAGACCGAGTTCTTGATGTCTCCCAGGGACTTCTCGTCCTCTTCGATGGCTTGTGAAGCCCGGTAGATGATCGCCCGAGCCATGTCCATACCCAGGATCCGTTGTATCAACGAGGTTCCGGAAGTTCGGGGACTTTCTTCGAGGGCCTTCAGCGTCAGTTCATCTACGTAGAGACCGAATTCATCATCGGTCGTGACTGGGTCTGTCGGATCTGCTTCGACATGCATGAATCGTTGTGTTTCTTCGTATTCACCAATACCCAGTCGACTCCTCGCTGGAGCGTCGAGTGGCTTGGGTTCGAACCCGTCGAAATCTTGTCCGGTGTTGACCGAGAAGTGGACTTTGGTCAGCCAGGTACCTTTCCGAAATGGTCTCAGAGGTCGTTTCTCGATCGTCTTGGCGAGGAGGCAGCCGACTTCGATCTTCAGTGTCTTGGAGAAAAGGTTGAACGAACGTGCCCTCTCGTCGCGTCCGGCAATGGTCACTGTCCGATTGTCGGATGCTGTGAACTCATCCAGACCTTTCGAGAACAACTTTTCAGCGACCTTCCAGTAGGAGCTGGAGACGATGATCACGATCTCTAGATCGTCGGTAGAGATCTCATGAGTGTTGGCTGCAGTCTTGAGTTCAGAGATCAGAGTTATGAAGGCCTCGTCGTCCTCACCGAATTCGATCTGGAACCTTTGGTTCATGAAGTCGGTGGTACTGAGTCGGAGGGTTCCGTTCGGAGGTACTTCTTCTTTCCCGACCCTAAGAACCGTCTCCTGAAAGGCCTGCTGACATTTGCGGAGTTTTGAGTACGGCCGGGAAGCGCGGTGTTCACTAGCCATCTGAGGGTTCAACCTTGTGATCTACGCGGTTAGCCACGGGATCCCATTGTCCCGTCCACTCCTCGTCGTGGGGGGCTGATTCGACGCGTAAGGCCAGGGGCGGTTCTCTATTGAGGGTCCCTTCGAGGATCACGGTGTTGCTGAGTACTGGGTTGTCGCCTTCGTCTTTGGCGGGCTTGCCGGCTTTGAAGATGGGTTTTTGTTGTGTTGTGAACCCACTTGGCACATTGATGACCTTGCAAGGCCAGGAGTCTCCACCTGATCCATCCTCTTGGATTCGGTAGGTGATCTCGATTTCAACCTTGAATGGAGCCTCCTCGGAGACTTCCGCCATCGGTGAAAATTCAATCTCCGCAACCGAGCACACTCCACCTTTCCTGGTTTCAGGTTCAGCTGGCTCAGAGAACTGGATGCTGATCGTTCGATGTTCGGGCACGCTTTCCTTCTTCTTCTTCGTGCCCTTCCCGCCTCCGAAGAAGTTCTCCATGAAGCGAGCGAGCTCCGGTAGGTGGGACCTTGAAGTTGTTCGTGCTGGCTTGAAGAGAGCTTTCTTGGCTGCTCTGACCTTGGATTTGATGTCCAGGATTACTTTTTTCGCCAATGTATACGCATCTGGTTCGACGTCGGGGTCGTTGCCGTCGGTGGCCCACTCGAGGTGCATCCCAGCCTCGGTTTGTGTGAGAAGGTTGTTCGTCTTGTCATCGCTGGTGATGAAGACGCCACGCAGGTAGGGCGGTTTGATTCCTTTGCCCTCAATTTCGAGGTAGGAAACGACCATCCGTGGGCCCCTACACAGCGCTATGAGCGAGCGGTGCGCGGTGTCGTCGTCGTCGGGAGGCCAAGTCCAGGATCCTTCGGTGTCATCCCAGTCCATGCTGAGCATTCCGGGTAT
>JASMKJ010000369.1 GCA_030749275.1 Acidimicrobiales bacterium | reverse complement strand
AGCGCGTACCGATTGATGAACTCCCATTTTTCTGAAATGGTCGCCTCAGTTGATCCGCCGCGGATGGTGTAGTCATCTGCCTCGACTGCAACGCGGCGACCATTAATTCGACCGGTTCCCACGATCGTGTTAGCAGGTCGCACTGTCACTAACTGACCGTTCTCGTCGTAATTGGCAGTTCCGGTCATCGTGCCCAGCTCCCGCCATGATTCCTCGTCGACGAGAAGGCCGATGCGTTCCCGAGCTGTAAGGCGTCCGGCCTCGTGTTGTCGGTTAACCGCTTCGGCCCCGCCGAGACCCTCAGCTAGCTGCCGACGCTCTTCAATCGCTTTGACCTCTCGATTCCAAGTCAACGACTTCCCTCCTTGCCGATCTTGGTGAGTATCGCGGGGATCTCTTCGGTTCGTAGCGCAATTTGGGCGCCGGCATCTTGGAGTAGCTGTCGCTTCACAACTGACCGCTCTTCTTCCTGTTGCGCCATTGCGGAGATGTGTCCGAATGAGGTACCCCATTCATACGCATCCTGAAAGTCGCCGACGACCATCGCAACTACGGGTTTAGCGATCTTGCTCTCAGCGATCGCAGTAGCGAGGTCACCTTCGTTATCAGTACCAGGTTCCCCGAACACAACGATCGCGTCCGTGTCGTCGTCAGCCTCAAAGAGGAGTACATATTCAGTCATAGTTCGACCCGTGGTGGCTTCGCCTCCCATAGAAACACATGTTGAAACTCCGAACCCTCTCCGGGCTAAGGCAGCACAAATTTCCACTGCCATTCCCCCGGAACGCGAACACACTCCAATCCGACCAGGTGGGAACAGTTCATTTGCCCTAGCTCCGCCTATACCTCCCAGTTTTGTTTTTCCAGCCGAGATCAGACCGTTTGTGTTGAAGCCGACTAAGACAAGACCGTGGCTCCTGGCCGCATCGCAGGCCCGAAGCGCGTCGTGACGGGGCAGATTCTCGGCGATGGCGACAATCGGAGAAAGTCCTGATTCGACTGCTTCCAGAGTTGCGGAAGTCGCGGCCTGTGAGGGCACATACTGGACTGCTGCCGTCGCCCCAGTGGCGTTTACAGCTTCGGCCACAGTATCAAACACCGGTACGGCTTCCACCTCGGAGCCACCGCGTCCTGGTGTTACCCCGGCGACGATACTTGTCCCGTACTCGAGACACAGCCTCGTATCGGTCCGACCTAACGCTCCGGTAATCCCTTGAACAAGCACCCGTGTGTCCTCATCGACCAGGATGCTCATCGTTGTTGCTCTGTCGTTGTGAGCAGAGAGCCGGCACCGAATACTTGGCTTTTTCTCGAAGTCATTGAGCTCGGCTTTCCATTAGCCGTGACACCCCGTCAACCGGTGGGAGGGTCGGGGTCTTCACTTCATTGACAAGGATGGCGAGTTGTGAACCTGCAGTTGTCTGATCTGATCCTCCGCTATGACTTTCAACAAGAGAAGATGCCATGTTGGCGGTAGTCTCCATCGGTCAACCTGTTTCGGCGATTGTTCTTACGCCGTCGGCGAGGGTCGCCTCGGGAGGTAGATAGGTCAAGCATTGCCAGCCTGTTGCAAGCTCTCTGGCTCGTTCGGCTCCCAGACCGTTGAGTCTGACCACGACCGGCAGTTCCCCTTGGCGGAAACCCATTCGATTCAGAGCCAGCATTAACCTCTCCATCACGAGGTCGCAGCGAGCCATCTGCAACTCGTTGAATCCCACCAGCAATGACCGAAGCTTCGGATGGCTCAGTATCGCCTCTATTAAGACATCTAGTTTCTCGGCCGGAGCGCCGGCACCCATGTCGCTGTGGTTTGCGGGAGCAACCCCTTCAGCAATGAGCAAGTCATGCTGGTATAGGCCTGCTCCGCCACCTCCAACAAGTAGTCCAACGTCGCCATCTAGCTCTGTGTACCGTACTGAGGCTCCAGGGAGACGGTGATTGGCCTCGGCCACCCGAGCCTCTCGCTCGGTAAGGCCTGTTTCAGACCAGTCGAACTCGGGGTGGCGAAACAGAGCTGCATCGTCCATTTCAACTAGAGCACCCACCGCCACAACAGCGCCATTGTCGGTCACTGTGATCGGATTTAACTCCAGTGTGATCGCATCATTTTCAAAGATCTGACCAGCGGCAACGGTCAGGTCCACGACCGGAGAGCGAATCGTGTCCTTGATACCCGCTGTAGCCCACAACGCATCCGCCTCTGGAACTCCGAGGCCGGTCGTTGGATCAATCAGCTGGCTGGTCAGGCCATGCCCGGGTGTGGCGGTTTGCTCGATGTGAATCCCGCCCGTTGGCGATATCGAAACCATTGGTTTCCCGGCGGAGAAGGAGAACGACAGATATAACTCCGATAGCGAAGTTACGGCCTCTTCCACGTAGACCTTTTTGCAGAGGAAGCCTGCTACCGATCTTCCGAGGAGGCGTCGTGCAGCGTCCCTAACGTCTTCACCCTGGACAGGACCGAGGATTCCCCCGCTCAGCTTCCTGCGGTTTGTGGGCACTAGGGCTTTAACCATGACACCGCCGTTGACTTGATGGGCGGCCCGCACGGCCGCGTCCACTGAAGCTGCTACGAATCCTCTAGGTACCGGTAGTCCGGCATTGGCGAGCCACTCCTTCGCCTGGTCTTCTGTCAGGCGCACCGCTGTTGCTCCCTACCGTGTGTTTCGGCCCCCATTTCGGCTAGGTAGACGGGTACCTTTCGTTGTTCCTGTTCGAACGGCAGCCCCACTGAGCTCTCCTAGCCTGCGATGATCGGGTCCGGGTATTATGGTCCAGCAACTTGACTGAGGGGAATGCAATGGCACGAACGTTGGTGGTTGGGGACCCCCTCGTAGTGTTGGGTTCGACTGATTCAGGGTTTCTACGCGATGGAGCGTTGATAGTCGAGGGGCGCACTGTGGTGGAAGTCGGCTCTAGAGAGTTGATCGAACAACACGGTCCCTTCGATCGTCGGGTTGGATCCGCCTCGCATGTCGTGATTCCGGGCTTTGTCAATGGCCACTATCACTCCGGTTCCGCACTTGGTCGCGGAATGGCCCAATACATCTTCGAACGTGCAAATGTTCACGTTCACTCAATGTGGACGGCGGTGACAGAAGAAGACCTGTACCACGCTGTGCTTATGAATCTCATTGCTGATGTTCGCGGTGGCCAAACCGGATTTGTCGATCTCAACTACGGGAGACCTGGGCTCCCATCCTTTGGGTATGAAGCGATTCTGCAGGCATACGACGATCTGGGGGTGCGGGTTGCCTTGGGCATCGTGACCCGAGACCGCAACCGGTACGTTCATGCTGCTGACGAGGAGTTCCTAGTGAGTTTGCCTGGAGACCTGGCCACACGGGTGCGGGAGTCATCAATGGGCTACGCATGGCCGGTGGAAGAGGTGTTCGACGTTTATAGAGAGGTGACGGCTAACTGGGACCGGCGTAACGGCCGCGCTCGGATCCTGTTAGCTCCTGACTGGACACCTGCATGTTCTGATGAGCTCTACCAAAAAAACCGGTTGTTGGCGGATGAGTTCGATACCGGAATTATGACACATGTCCTCGAAACCCGGTCTGAGATGATGTTCGCGCTCGAACACGACGGCAAGACAGCGATGCGCCGGCTTGCGGATCTCGGTGTTCTTGGTCCCGACGTTTCCTGCGCTCACTTTGTTTGGGCTACTGACGAGGACATTGCAATCCTTGCTGACACCGGATCCGTGGCCGTCAACAACCCGGGATCCAACCTCCGCCTGGCCACCGGCATTGCCCGCGTTCGTGACATGTTCGACCGCGGTGCGCGAGTCTGCTTTGGTACTGACAATATTTCCTTCTCTGATGCAGGCGATTTCTTTCAAGAGCTTCGTCTCGCTGCGTATCTACAACGAACACCAGGAGCATTAGAAACCGGAAGGCTCGAATCTGAACAGCTTCTGCGTGCAGCAGCTGAAAACGGAGCTAGAGCTATCCGGTTTGAGGATGAGCTGGGTTCGTTAGAGGTTGGCAAGGAAGCCGATCTAGTGGTCTTGCGGCGCGATCGGTTGTTTTGGCCTGAAGAGAGATATGCATCAGCGCCACCTCTCGATGTGATTCTCGACCGGGCGAATGGGGGAGATGTCGACTCGGTGATGGTCGCCGGTGAGGTGATTTTCACCGAGGGCCAGTTCACTCGGATTTCGGAGGACGGTATTCGCCTGGCGGTTGAGGTTGCGGCGGAACGCCTCCTTGGAGCTGATCTAGACTCAGGCGCAGTCAGTCTCGGGCACGAGGTCGAGCCGTATGTTCTCGATTTCTATCGTACCTGGGCGCGAACGCCCCTCGAGCCTGCGGCGGTGTACAACGCACTGGTTCCTCCCTCAGCCACTTGAATCAGCGCCGTTCACCCAGCCACGGTCGTGACCTCTCCTTGCGGCGGAAGACCGCAGAGACCTCTTGCTATCTTTCCCACCTCGGACCGCAACACTTGAAATGGGGTACTCGTGGCTCTAGTTGTTGATTGTCATATGCACATCATGGAACCGGATTGGAACCCCACCAACGTCTCCGACGGGATGGCCGAATCGTGGGCGAGGCAGGTGCGGTGGTTCGAACAGCCGAAGTCCGACCCTGGTTACTTTGAGCAGATGTGGATGACGTCAAGTGACGGCTGCGGCGATAAGGCTGTGGCGCGGATGGATGAAGCCGGGGTAGATGTGTCGGTGATGATGCCGATGGATCATGGTGTCACGCTGGGTGAAGAGGGTGTGATTCCGATTGCGGAGAAGAATCGATTGTGCGGAGAGGCTGCGCGA
>JASMKJ010000368.1 GCA_030749275.1 Acidimicrobiales bacterium | reverse complement strand
ACCGTGCATTAGCCGTGTGCTGGAGCAATCAGTAGTCGGTGAGGTGATCGTCGTCGACGATGGTTCTACTGATGGGACAAGCGACATCCTCAGCGCCTTCTCACACGAGAGCGTAACTGTTTGCCATCACTCCAAGAACCGTGGTAAGGGCGCCTCAGTTAGGAGCGGGTTCAAGCTGACATCCGCACCGTATGTAGTGATTCAGGATTCTGATCTGGAGCAGAGTCCCTCTGACTACAGTCGGTTGATCCAGCCGCTCGCTGACGGTGAGGCCGATGTTGTCTATGGGTCTCGAGTCCCTGATCGACGCCGGCTTCAGGGTCAATACTGGTCCCACTTCCTCGCGAACAGGTTGCTGACAGTGCTCTCAAATGCAGCAACTGGTTTGAGCCTTACGGACATGGAGACCGGTTATAAGGCTTTTCGTCAGGAGGTTCTCCAGAATATCCAAATAGAGGAGAATCGCTTCGGTATCGAACCGGAGTTGACGGTCAAAGTGTCTCGGGGTGGATGGAGGATCAAGGAGGTTCGAGTTTCCTACTCTCCACGCTCATTTGAAGATGGGAAGAAGATCGGCTGGAGGGATGGTCTTAGGGCGGTTTATTGCATTGTCAGGTATTCGTTGCGTTACCGGAAGTAAGTGGACGAGTTGACTTAGGTGGTAACTCCATCCTTCTCGTTCACTCAGACTTGAGCAAGAGTCACGTTGGCGTTGAGACCCTGCAGGAAGGCACCGATTTCTCTTGTGTAGTTGGGGTTCATGATTGCGACGGTAATCTCGGGGCTGTCCAGAAGCCATTCTGGAGGATGAATTTGGAGTCCAGAGGTTGCAGCAAGACGGCCCTGTTTTGCACGGTTCATGTCGACACCTCCGACCAGAGAGTCTTCGGGAAGAAGGACTGCAAGAATCACACCCTTGCTTGCCATTCCCCACAGGGCTAGTCCACTTGCCTGTTCTGCCATCTCGCAGATACGTGCACGATGTTCGACCGCGGTCCTTGCATAGGCATCAACAGCGGCAACTGTGGTTGCTCCGCGACCCACTGGGACAGTCTTTAAGTTATTTGGTGAGCAGATCGCCCACTGGTACTGGCCCCCAAATGAACGTTGTTGATCGGTTACCTCAAAACCGGCGGTTTCTAGTGCAAACTTCAGAGCCTGTGGAGTGAAGTAGTTGCAGTGCTCGTAGGAAAGGTCCCAAAAAGCCCCATTATTGAGGATCCAGTCAAAATCAGGGACTTCGACGAAGAGGGGGGTATCTGGCATGGCATTTCGGATGCCTCTAAGAAAAGGCCAAGGGGTCGTCAAGATGTTCGAGGACGCGTCGCAGCAGCACTAGTCGCGCACCTGGCTCAATGCCACAGCCTTCAAATGTGCCCTGAATGAGGTGGTAGTTGTTGGTGGCCATCGGAGTGCAACTCGGGTCGATGCCAATGCCAAAAGTATTTGATGTCGCGGTGCACAGGGTGTCAAGAAAGTCGCCCGCTCCGCACCCAATGTCGTAGACGAACCCACCAGTCAGATCGAACTTCTCATGAATGAGTCCCGCGAGGTGTTGGTAGTAGGTCCTGAATACCCTTGACTCGACGTGATTGTCGTATCGATCGTCGTAGGTGACTAGGTCGGACTCAAACTCACAGTTGTGGCTGAATCCACAATGTGAGCAGGTTGCCAGCAGGAAAGTTCCACAAGGGGCAACAACGGCTTCATCTCGCGTCGCGTAGGTAACGTTTTGAAAGACGGGTAGGGCCTTTCGGGCTACTGATGTAGTTGTTGGGTTGGTGCACAGTGGGCACGGGTATGTCGGACCTTCTACGTTTGTTGTCATCTGTCCGAGCGATCTTACCTGTGGGTCATTTCTGGCTTCATCAAAGTGAGCGACGATTCCTCGAAACAGAGTGTTAGGTGGTCTGGTTGAGTGGGCACAGGAACGCTTACCGCATTCTAGGATCTGTCAGAGCAATACAGGAATGAAGTTCAAGCCCGTTGAAGTTCAATGCCGCTCGTGGTCTCGCCATACAACTCACCGGTAATTGGGCACCTCCAAATCTCGCCCGTGGCGATTAGTCTCTTGCCGGATCGTCCAACCCAGCCAACCCTAGTTGCAGGGTTCCCAACGACAAGTCCATGAGCTGGTACATCTCTTAGTAC
>JASMKJ010000367.1 GCA_030749275.1 Acidimicrobiales bacterium | reverse complement strand
GGTCTGGGTTCCCGCTCCAGGAATAGCCGCGGCCATGGTTGGCCCCACCCACGGAGGTCTTGCCATCGGACTTGTAGGTTCAGGAATTGGCACTGGAGTCATGCTTGCTGGCCCCCTCACGTCCGCCGTTCGTACAGCGACCGGAAACGAGTTCGCGTGGCGTCCTGTCTACGGTCTCCAGGCGTCTTTTGCAGTGCTTGTACTGATCGGACTCCTAATGGTTTTACATCGAGGCAAGAACACCACCGGTACAGAAAAAGTCCCGATATCGGTGTTGACCACTGTTCCCAACTGGCGATCAATAACGCTTGCATTCGTGATTTTTGGCATCACCTACTCCCTGTTCTTCTACTTTCTTCCTACCCAGTTGGTGGCATCGGGATGGAGCGGAGAAACGGCGCGTCTGATGTTCGCCCTCCTGGGCTTAGCCAGCATTTTCGGAGGAGTTGTGTTCGGGAGAATTTCCGATCACCTTTCGCGTCGCACCACCATGGGATTCGGATTTGTTCTGATGGCGATAGCACCGGTGCTCACACTCTTTGACAACGGCTTGCTAGTGATCATCGGCGTATTTGCATTTGGGCTATGCATAGCTGGCGTCCCGACCACCATCGGAGCCATGTTGGCCGACGCTCTAGACGGCAGATCGTTCGTCACAGCCTTCGGAACCATCACCTTTGCCTTCGGAGTAGCGCAACTCGCCGGCCCACCGTTTGCGGGCTGGGTCGGTGAAAGAACCGGCTCTTTCCAGATCCCGTTCATCGTCGCATCCATAGCAGCGCTGCTCGGAGCACTAATGACCATCCGAATGAAAGTTCCCAGCGACGCTTCAAACTCCTAGAGCTCATCATCGGCTAATTTTCATTGCTATGAACAAACCAGTTGTTCTTGTCCACGGTGCCTGGCATGGCCCGTGGTGTTGGGAACGCGTAACCCCTTACCTTGATGCAGCAGCGGTTCCTTGGGCCGCTCCAGACTTGCCGAGCTGTGCCGTTGCGTCAACAGGGGCAAATGAAACAGAAGACAACGCAGCAGTACGAGAAACCTTGGACAGCCTTCCAGGAGACGAGCAAGCGATTCTTCTTGGCCACTCACGCGGTGGCAGGGTCATAACAGAAGCCGGAACACACAACCGAGTCGGCCACTTGGTGTACCTGGCAGCTTTCCTCGGCCATGAGGACGAGAGTCTCGCCGACTACGCCTCTCCTCAGCTCTACGACACCTTGAACACCAGAGAGGACGGAACGAGCACCGTCAAAGCTGAGTTAGGGGCCGGGGTGTTCTACAACGAATGCTCGGCACAGGACTTCTCGTGGGCGGCACAAAATCTTCGCCCCCAGAGCCATAAGCCGTTCGAAGGTTCATCGGAGTTGGCGTGGCAGGTCAAGCCTTCAACGTATGTGATTTGTTCCCGCGACAACGCTTTACCCGTCGCTGGTCAGAAAAAAATGGCGGAGCGAGCGACAACGATGATCGAGTGGGACACTGACCACTCGCCGTTCGCTAATCGCCCAGAACTCGTAGCGTCTCTGTTGATCGGGTTGAGCGTCAGCGCATAAATGAGATGAAGATCGCGGTAGTGGGCGCGTCGGGTTGTGGAAAGAGCTTCGTCGCGAAACAGTTGGCTGAACGGCACGACCTGGAACACATCGAAATGGATTCGATGGCCTTTGAGTCCGACTGGGCGTTGCGACCGATCGAAGATTTCAAGGACGACCTTGCCGAACGATTCGAACAAGCGTCATCAGGGTGGGTTACCGACGGCAACTGGTCATCTCTGGGCGGGATGCAACTACGCCTCGCAGACAAGATCATTTGGCTTGATTTGCCGCGCCGCACAGTCATGCGACAACTCATTCCTCGAACTTTGGTTCGCGTCTTGACGAGAAAGCAACTGTGGGGCGGAAACAGAGAACCCTTTAGCAACCTCTACAGTTTCAACCCCGCGAAGAACGTCATTTTGTGGAGCTGGAAAGAATTCGAACCGCTGAGACAGCGGTATCAAGAATGCATATCGGATGGGTCATGGTCACACGCGACAGTGCTTCATCTGCGATCGCGGAAAGCTATCAGCGAGCTGTTAGACAGTTAACGAACGGCAGAAACCGCTAGTCGATCAGCATTGGGTGTCGAGTCGTGCACGTCCAGTTCGTCCTCAACTCGGACATCTCTAAACCCTGCTTCGACGAGCAGTTCCTGCAGCTCCGAGGCGGAATACAAACAGATTACGATTGAGTTCGTTTCGTGCGCTACTTCTATTCCATCATCGAACTGACGGACAGAGATTTCCCTGACAACCGATCGCGGAGAAGTTTTCGATTCAACTAGACGGGTCCGTAACTCGAAAACAGTTCGGTCATCAACGGGACGCCGATCACCGTGTTCGGGCCAGGGGAGCGGCCTAGCGAGGACTGCACCCTCGTCGGTAGCCAGATTTGTTTTCGCTACATGATGGTCCATGATCAGCATTCCTTCAGGTTCAAGGTGGGCGCGGATGCGACGAAGACCTTCAATGTCGGTTGAGCGGTCGCCGCCGAGTCCGAACGCTCCGCAAGCGACCACGGTGCGGTATTTGCGCGGTAGGTCCAACTGGTGCATCGCCTGGTGGTACAGGTTGACCGAAAGTCCTTCAGTTTCGGCGCGGCGCGCACACCAGTCGAGCATGTCTTGGGAGACATCGCTGCCATCAACATCTAGACCCGAACGCACAAACGGGAGAAGTAGGCGGCCTGTGCCACAGCCAGCATCCAAAACGGGCTGACCGCAACGTTCAATAACACCTCCAAAGAACGCGATATCGGCAGCTCCGTCCTGGTTGAACTCGGCCCACCAGCGGGCCACGAGGCCGTAATGCCATGTTTGGATTTCGGAGTCCGCCATGCAAAGACAACCCTAACTGGGATCTGGAACACGACCCTGTGCCTCAACGCGGGGCGCAGAGAACCCGTGGCTCATCAGCCGTGCGGAGTTTCTGCGATTTGTGAGAGAGTTTCCCCAAGGGGGACACATGCCATCAAATGAAAAAGTTGTTAAAGCATTCCTGTATGGGGCAGATACCAGTGTGTTTAGCGACGAAGGAAAACTCATCAACCTGTTGCCAGAACCGATTCCGTTCGGAGGAATCTACGTAGGCCCCGCCGGCGCCGACGAATACGTGCGTCTGATACAGAGCAACATCCGACTCGGACATCTCAAAGCACACGAGATAGTTAACGACAATGACCGAGTGATTGTTATCGGAAGCGAGAGCGGACACTTTCTTCACAACGACCAGCCATACGAAATGGATTGGGTTCACGTCAACACAGTGGTTGACGGAAAGATCACAGAAATGCGGGAATACAACGACACGGCCGCGTTACTTGAGGCATTCAACGCACCACCAACGCAGTAACTGAAACGAGAAAATTCAGATTCGTTTCCACTCAGAGAGGAAAGCTGTTGAGTAACCCCGAGTACCGAATCATCCAAGAAGTGGATGTCCCAGCCAAAATGAGGGACGGCACAACACTGTTCGCTGATGTCTACAGGCCTGATGCTGAAGGCAAGTTTCCGGTTCTACTCCTACGTCTTCCATACGGAAAACAATTCATCAGCGACTTCGGCGACCACGAATTTTTCGTCCCCCGCGGCTATGTCGTCGTCATCCAGGACACAAGGGGGCGATTCACTTCCGAAGGCGACTTTACGCCACTAGTCGATGAGCCACTCGACGGTTACGACACAGTCGAATGGGCCGCGAAGTTACCTTGGAGCGACGGCAACGTCGGAACGATTGGCCAGTCGTACCTAGGCGCCACCCAGTACCTGATGTCTTGGACGCAGCCCCCCTCTCTGAGATGTCAAGTGCCGGTCTCCGCCGCCGCCGATTTTCACGCGGGCTGGGTTTATGACGTAGGGGGCGCGCTTGTTCACGGCTGGATGATCCCGTACGCAATTTTCCTTGCTCGCAACACCATCGACCGAATGGGCCTCAAGGACGAGCTATGGCCGAAGCTCCGTCCCCACCTTGAACGCTCAATCAACTTCGCCAACCCGTTTACAACAGAGGCATATCGGCGGCTTCCTCTAATGGAATGGGCGGATTTACTCGATGACGTTGCCCCATACCTGCGCGAATACCTTGACAACCCAGACGACGGACCCTACTGGCACAAAATAAATGCTGAACGAAAGTTCGGAGACATCGATGTGCCGATGCTTCACGTCAGCAGTTGGTACGACATCTTCAGTCGTGATGGCACCATCATGTACAACGGACTCGTCGACGGAGCCAAGAGCGAAGAAGCAAGAAGTGGGCAGCGACTTCTTCTGGGGCCGTGGGGTCACCTGTTCCCCTACACCTCACCCACCAGCAAGGGCGCTGGCGAAGCGGACTTCGGTGATGCCTCTCTCCTTGATCTACATGAATACGAGTTGGATTTCTTGGATAGGTGGCTCAAAAACCAGAACAACAACTGGGATGAACGACCACCTATTCGACTGTTCACTATGGGACGAAACCAATGGAGAGACGAGCAGGAATGGCCCTTGACCCGAACTCAGTGGACCCCGATGTACCTCGACAGCAACGGCTCCGCCAACACCGCTGACGGTGACGGGGTACTAACGAAAACAGTGGCTGGTGATTCACCACCCGACACCTTCCAATACGATCCCGACGATCCGGTACCAACCAACGGTGGAAACCTACTTGTCCTACCAATCGGCGCTTATGACCAACGCGAAGTAGAGAATCGACCCGATGTTCTTGTCTACACCGGAGAAACTCTTCAAGGCGACCTCGAAGTCACCGGACCCATCAAAGTGGTGTTGTTCGCCGAATCCTCAGCGCTGGACACCGATTTCACGGCGAAGCTAGTTGACGTTCACCCAAATGGCTACGCACAAAACATCATCGATGGCATGATTCGATGTCGGTACCGAAACTCACGCGAACAGCCACAGTTGTTGCAGCCGGGTCAAGTCACTGAACTAGAAATCGATTTGTGGGGCACCTCCCATGTTTTCCTCGCAGGGCACAGAATCAGACTTGACATCAGTTCAAGCAATTTTCCGCGCTTCGATCGGAACTTAAACACCGGCGGCGACCAAGCGCGAGATAAGAGCTGGAATATCGCCAAACAAAAAGTCCATCACAACGGCCGCTATCAGAGCCACATCATGTTGCCAGTGATCCCCTAGGTTCAACACGTAACAACGTTGCCACTAAAACTGTTTCACGGAACGCAAAGAAGCGAACGCCGACTCCAATAGCGACAGTAATGTGTTGGTACTAAGAGGTAACGACCTCAGCAAACAACATGGGGGCAACGATGAGCGAACTTATTCTTCGCGACGGCACCGTGATCGACGGCACCGGCCGACCTGGCGAGATCACTGACATTTTGGTCCGAGATGGCGTTATCGCTGAGATCGGTAATCTCAGCGGCAGAAAAGCCTCCCGCGAGATCAATGCGGAAGGCAGCGTTGTCAGCCCAGGGTTCATCGACGTACACACCCACATGGATGCACAGATCGCGTGGGACCCTCTAGGTGAAAGTTCATGTTTTCACGGGGTGACAACAGCCGTCATGGGTAACTGTGGATTTACTTTGGCTCCGGTGCGCTCAGATGAACGACATCTTGTTGTGCGGAATCTTGAACGCGCAGAGGACATCTCAGCGGACGCCATGGCTGCAGGTATCGACTGGTCGTGGGAAACGTACCCCGAATACCTTGACTTCGTTGACCGAACTCCAAAGGGCATCAACTACGCGGGGTATGTAGGTCACTCAGCGTTACGTACTTGGGCAATGGGAGAGCGTGCTTTCGAAGAAGAAGCCAACGACGATGACCTTGGCCGCATGGTGGGTCAATTACGGGACTCCATCGAAGCAGGTGCGATGGGCTTCACCACTTCGATTTCGGTAAACCACGCGACTTCCGATGACCGCCCGGTCGCCAGTCGACTAGCTCACTGGGATGAGATTGATGCATTGGTCACCGAGATGGGAAGAATCGGAGCAGGGATATTCGAATTAGCGAATCACCACCATCTCCGATCCCGAGACCCCGAAAAGCGCGAGGCGTACATCAGCCGGCTCGCCGACCTGGCCATCCGAACCGGAGTACCAGTGACCTACGGAATGTTGGCTGCAGGCCAAGATGACAATGGTTGGAAGCCAGTGGTGGAACTATTAGATCGAATCAATAATGGCGGCGGTTGCTCATGGGGTCAGGTACACACCCGTTACTTCGGAGTTTTGCTGTCCTTCGCAACCAGGCTCCCATTTGACGCATTACCGGTATGGGATGAACTCAGAACGCGCTCTCTCAGTGAACAACACGCTGCTCTCACTGACCCGGCTACCCGAAGTCGACTGGTGCAGGAGGCCATCCACGGCGACTATGGCCGTTCAATAGGTGCGGAGACACGTAAACCCGAATGGGAACACATCTATCCGATGGAACACTCAGCGCTTCCACCTTTCCAATCGATAGCGGATTTGGCGTCCCAACTAAATCAAGACCCAATGGAAATTTTCCTTGATATAGCGCTCAAACATGACCTCGACGTCTTCTTCATTCAGGCCGCCGCGAACCAAGACCAGGACGTGGTCTTAGAACTGATGCGTCACCCGTATGCCATACCAACCTTCAGCGACAGTGGCGCCCACGTCACCCAGATCATGGACTCATCACTGCAGACCCACATGCTTGGCCATTGGGTACGCAACCAAGGAGCCTTCACGTTGGAGGAGGCTGTACATCGAATGACCGAAGTCCCAGCCACAGCGTGGGGATTCAATGATCGAGGTGTTTTAGCCGAAGGAAAAGCAGCGGACATCAATGTGTTTGACCCCAACACGGTGGCTCCCGACCTACCTGAACTAGTCCACGACCTCCCTAGCGGGGCACCACGCCTCCGTCAGACAGCAACAGGCTTTGGAGCAACAATCGTGAACGGAGAAGTACTGGTAGAAAATGGAGAGGCTACGGGAGCGACACCGGGATGGCTCCTACGAGGTCCGCTAGCGCGGTGAGTTCATCACAAGAAATATCCCTCGCTGAGGCGCACGAGCGGTATCGCTTGAAACGCCCGAAAAGCGCGACAGCCGACGATGAAGCAAGGAAAGTTATGCCCGGCGGAAATACGCGCTCGGTACTCCATTTCGATCCGTTTCCCTTTCGAGTAGCAACAGCGGAAGGTCCGCACCTAGTCGATGTCGACGGCAACCAGTACGTTGATTTGCTCGGGAATTACACAGCGGGTCTACTAGGCCACAGCCCCACAGCGGTGCGTCAAGCCGTCAGTGCTGCCCTTGAGACCGGCTTTTCACTCGGCGCCACACACCCGGTCGAAATAGAAGCTGCACGGCTTCTCACCGAACGGTTTCCGTCCCTTGAGCAAGTTCGTTTCACCAACTCTGGCACTGAGGCGAATCTCATGGCGTTAGCGCTCGCGAAACACCACACGGGCCGCGAACGGATCCTCGCATTCAGAAACGGGTATCACGGCGGAGTACTTGCCTTTGCCCCGGACTCTTCACCGATGAACGTTCCTCACGACTTCCTGGTCATTCCCTTCAACGATTTGGACGCGACGCGTGATGCTTTCCTGGCAAACCCTGGGGAGATCGCAGCGGTCATCGTAGAACCGGTGCAGGGCGGTGGGGGATGTATCCCTGCGGCGCCGGGCTTCCTAGCTGGACTCCGTCAGCTGTGCGACCAAAGCGAGACGCTACTCATCTTTGACGAGGTGATGACATCGCGCCTCGCTCCAGGCGGCGCTCAGGAATTGATGTCAGTCCTACCTGACTTAACGACGCTCGGGAAATACTTGGCTGGTGGTTTGACTTTTGGGGCCTTCGGTGGTCGAGCTGATCTACTTGCTGCATTCGACCCCCAAGCCGGTGGAGCGTTAAGCCAAGCAGGCACCTTCAACAACAACATCCTGTCGATGACAGCTGTGGTCGCGACCCTGACTGAGGTACTTACAGCAGAGGTGATTCGAACAGTGAATGAACGAGGCGATCGGCTTCGCGAGAGCCTCAACGAGATTTTTGAGGCCAATCACTGTCGATTCCAAGCAACCGGTATTGGGTCAATGGTTGCTATCCACGCCGAAGAGCCTGCGCTTGAGTTGTTCTTTCACGCGATGCTCGATGATGGCTGGTATCTCGCGCGTCGCGGATTCATAGCGCTGTCACTCGAAATCTCAGACGAGCTAATTGATGGTTTCCTCGCAGCGGTGCAGGCATGGGCATCACAACGGCATTGATCTTCTTTAGTTTCCGCAACCTCTAAGGGGACCGTGGCCTACCCTTATATTTAGGTAGGAGTAGCTATGCATGATCTAGTGATTCGTGGCGGCTTAGTAATTGACGGTACCGGAGCGCCGGCGCACAACGCTGACGTCGCCGTCGATGACGGAGTCATCAGTGAGGTTGGAACGGTTGGCGGGTCCGGCCGAGAGGAAATTGATGCCGCTGGAGCGTTGGTTACGCCGGGTTTCGTAGACATTCATACCCATTACGACGGGCAAGTCATCTGGGACCCCGAGGTCAGCCCATCGAGTTGGCACGGT
>JASMKJ010000366.1 GCA_030749275.1 Acidimicrobiales bacterium | reverse complement strand
TCAGTTCCGTATGTCCAGCGAGTGGGCCAAACAACTCGGTTATCGCATACATCAGAACGAGATCGACCTGATTCTTGGAGAGAACGCCCGCCGTATCTATCGGCTTGACGACCACACCCCAGTCTGAGGAGTGTTACTAAGTGCTGAGCGGCGGCCTTTGGTCCCACCAGGGGTGTGCCTGTTCGAGTTGTGCCGCGACCTGGAACAGAGTGGCTTCGTCGCCGAATTGGGCTCCGAGTTGGATTCCGACCGGCAAGCCGTCTGGCGTTATGTGTAATGGCAGCGATGCCGCGGGGCACCCGGTGATGTTGTAGAGAGGTGTGAAGGCGAGATGGTTGAGCATTCGCTCGAAGTACAAATCGAGGTCGGTACCCATCATGTCGAAGATCCCCAGCGGTAGCGGGCGATCAGCAAGCGTCGGGCTCAAGATCACGTCGTAGTCCTTGAAGAAGTCTGCGAGTTGTCGTCCGGTCCGATGGATCACACTTAGGGCTTTGACATAGTCCCTTCCGCTTAGCCGCCGTCCTTCTTCGGCGAAAAGGCGCGGGATATTCTCGGTGTCGTCGACTTTGACTGATGTGCCGGTGGTTTCGGCAAAAGTGTCGAGATGGTTGGCCGTATGGGACGACATGATGACGCGCATTGCCGGCCGGAAGTCGAGACCCGAGATTGGGGGGGTTGCAGGGCTGACTTCATGGCCAAGGTCCGTCAAGATTGCAGCGACCTTTTCAGCGCCACGGACGCACTCAGAATCGATCGGTTGTTGAGCTAGTCCTTCGGTCCAGAGCGCAACTCGCAGTTGACCAGGCGGATGTCCTACCTCATCACGAAAGGGCCGCAGTGGTAACGGCGCGGAGTAAGGGTCACCCGGCGCTGGACCATGGGTTGCGTCCAACACTGCGGCGCTGTCGCGAACTGTCCGACTGACCACGTGACCGGTGGACAGTCCACTCCATCCTTCACCGGCGTCCGGCCCTGCTGGAACACGTGCCCTAGTCGGTTTGAGACCGAACAGCCCACAGTTAGATGCCGGGATACGGATCGATCCTCCACCGTCGGTTGCATGCGCAATTGGGACCATCCCGGTTGCCACTGCTGCTGAGGCACCGCCGCTTGACCCACCGGCGGTTCTTGTCAGATTCCATGGGTTTAGTGTTGGACCAGTGGCTACTGGCTCTGTTGCTACATTGAGTCCGAACTCGGGAGTGTTGGTCTTGGCCATGATCACAAGGCCAGCAGCGCGAAACCTCTCCGTCACTGTGCTGTCGTGGTTCGCAATGAAGTTACGGAATAAGTGGGAGCCGTTGGTAGTAGGTTCGCCCTTGTAAAGGACGTATAGGTCCTTGAGCATAAAAGGCACTCCGCTGAGTGGTCCTGTGGGTAAGCCGTCGCGGATCGCGGTTCGAGCTTGGTGTTCCATAAGGTGGACGACGGCGTTCACGGCTGGGTTGTGAGTAGCGACTAGGTCCAGGGCTGTATCTAGCAACTCATCGGGCGTAACCTGCTTTTGGCGAATAAGTTCGCCTAAGCCGATGGCGTCGTAGTTTTCGTACTCGGTGAAGAGGGACATAGCGATCTCCAGTCATGTTCCAAGAATGGAAACGAATCTATCTGAGTAGTCAAAGGCCGAATCGAGAGGGAGACCTAAATTCTCAATGTTGGACAAGAAGACACTTGGACAATACCCAGGTATGAGCGGCATGAACGCTCTTGTTGTCGGCTCAAGCCGCGGCATAGGAAGGTCGATCGCTGTCGGGCTGGCCAATGCCGGCGCCGCTGTGGTGGGTGTAGCTAGGTCGAGCGATGCCCTAGATGAACTCGATGATGAAATCCGGGAAGGTGGTGGTCAGTTCCTCGGTCTCACCCAGGATCTTGGCGAGGCAGATGCGATTGATGAGTGGGTCGACGAAGCATGGAGATGGCGCGGCTCGATCGACTGTCTGGTCAACGCCGCAGGTGTTACCAACAGATCCACGGCGCTTGAAGTCACAACAGCCGAATGGGATCAACTCTTCGATTTGAATCTGCGAGGAGCCTTCTTCCTGATGCAAGCACTTGGGAAACGGATGCTTGCGAGCGACGGAGGAACTATTGTCAACATCGCGTCGCTTTCGGGTGTTGTGAGTGACGGCGCCCAGGCTGTGTACAGCGCAAGCAAGGCGGCGATGATCCGTATGACGTCTGTACTTGCCAACCAGTGGGCTCCTCAGATTCGGTTGAACTGCGTGAGCCCGGGCTGGGTGGAAACCGAGATGACCAGCAATTTTCTGGCCGTCGACTCGAACAGGTCCGCAATCTTGGAGTGCACCCCATTACAACGCGTGGCGGCACCAACCGAAATGGTCGGCTCTGTCTTGTTCCTCTTGTCAGACATGAGCTCATTCATGACTGGGCAAAACCTTGTGGTAGACGGAGGGTGGACATCGTGACCAGACCCCTGATTGTTGATTGTCACATGCATATCCGTGACGACTCATGGAACCCACCCAATCTACGGGCAGGAATGGATGGGTCGTGGGCGAGGCAGGTGCGGTGGTTTGAACAGCCGAAGTCCCAGCCTGAATACCTCCAGACGAGTGTGGCGGCAGGTTCAGATCCGACAGGCGATAAGGCTGTGGCGCGGATGGATGAAGCCGGGGTAGATGTGTCGGTGATGATGCCGATGGATCATGGTGTCACGCTGGGTGAAGAGGGTGTGATTCCGATTGCGGAGAAGAATCGATTGTGCGGAGAGGCTGCGCGA
>JASMKJ010000365.1 GCA_030749275.1 Acidimicrobiales bacterium | reverse complement strand
GGCCGTTTGACGGAGGCCATGCTTGACCAGGTTTTCATCACCTCTCGCGCATTAGCCGGTATGGACCCCATCTAGTCTTTCGTTGTGCCTACGTTTTCCAAATTGAAACCTCTGTGCATCTACTTGGTCGTCGCATGCGTCACCTTTGCCGGTGCATGTGCCTCTCAATCCCCCCCAACCCGTTCAGCGGACCCTTCAGACTCTTCATTCAATAACCCCGGCACGCTGCCCACCGAGAGCACACCCTCGAGCACCGAATACTCACTCGACATCGGTACCACCGTCGCGTTTCTCGATTCATGTATCTCGGACTCTGGCCTGGTTGGACCATGTCATTGCGCTGCAGAACTGCTGGTTTATGAGGTTGACTCAAACGACATTGCTGCTCTAGAAGACCGCATGAGCGCTTTCAACGAATTTCCCTCCGAATTAGCTGGTCTCTTGGTGCAGTGCAGGGGAGTTGAGAGGCCCCCAGCGTGGGAAACATCAACCAAGGAGATCTATCTCGCTGCATGCACTCAGAGTTCAGATCGGCTATTAGATTTGTGTCGCTGTTCAGCATCTCGCGCTGCTGACGTCATCCCTGAGGAGCGACTTTCGGAGTTCCTGTCAGCCACCGACCTCAGGCCGAACATGGCAGACCTCATCAGCGCATGTCTTTGAAGGCTCCCCAACAGCTATTTACGAGTAGGAAGAAGTGCTGGCTGTTCCCACGCGAAGTCTGGCCACCTAGTTCGGGATTTTTGACTCAATTTGTGCATTAGTTCGATCGCACCCGGATCGTCGTCACCCGGGCGGCCAATGAGATAGCCGCCCTCCAACATTTTCATGATGATTTCTCGACCTAAAGGTGTGCGCACGATCGTTAATGTCCAGTCGCTGTATTTTCCTATGCCGCCCGTTGATATATCGGCGTGTTCAGCGGCGAAATCCGGGCAATAGTTACAACCTTCTCGCGTCCATGCATGACATTCTTTTAGGTTGATTTCGTAATAGCCGCCGTCATGAGTCCAGATTTGGAACACACCCTTAATATTTGTTTTCTGAATCGTGTGGCGGTCTAGGCCGTATTTCTGCTCGAACAGCTCCTCGAAGATTGCTTCGTCGAAAGATTTGGAACAAAGCAGACCGATGTTCAAGGCGAACCTGTTGCCCACTTTGCCGATTTTCCTCGACTTCGCCACAGGAACTATTGAACTTTGACAACTCATACCTACTAGAGCAATTTTTTTTGCGCCCGCTTCGATTGCCTCGTTGTAAGCGAGGGTGTTGGCGGAGTAGGTGTAACGACTGCCAGCTCCCCGAACAACGTCATCTCGATTGAATGCAACCCCAGGCGAAGCCGTCCATTGTGATCCTTCACCTTCACCGACATAGGAGGTCAATGCAGCATCGATATATCCGTTCTCCAGCGCCCAAATAAGAATTGCTGACACAAGTCCGCCATCTTGTCCTACTTGATGGATGAAGTCATCAGAAGCTCTCGTCAAGATGATGTCTTTATAAATACCTGAAGGTTCCTCCGAGGTTCGTGGCCGGCTGAACAAAAAGTCGTCTGCTTCATGCTCCCATGTCCGAAAACGGGGACAGGCTCGGGTGCAACTGGTACAACCCTTTTCGCCGTGGCCACAGTTGTCTTCCCCTAACTCTTCTTCAAGGTGGAAAGGCTTGAAGCCCCCTTGGACGTGTTCGTAACCAATTACGTCATGAGGACAACTGATGACGCAACCGGCGCAACCTGTGCACAGGCCAGAGGTAATTACTTCATCGTGAAGTTCTTTCCACTGAAAGGACCAACGTTCGCGTTTAGGTGCTTCGGTGCTTTCTTCAGCTAGGGCCATGTCAAAGAGACTACGTCCTCGAGCCTAACTCCATGCATTAAGAATCAATCGTTACCGTGCTTTTGAGGTGATGTGGAACAGCGAGCTAGGGTGACCGTTCGCGCTGCCACACTGCCCGCTAACACACAGGCCTGCT
>JASMKJ010000364.1 GCA_030749275.1 Acidimicrobiales bacterium | reverse complement strand
AACTCAGCGATTTTAGCTCTCAATAAGGCATTCCGGGCTTCTAGCTCGTCATAGCTGGTCACTGCTTCCCACGCTCCGCCTATGGGTTCGAATATTCGCGAAGACGTTGACCGCAAAGGACCCAACCCGTCGAGGACCGCGCCGCGGGCGGTGTCGATAGCTCCTCCTTCTGTTCGAAGATCGATAGTGATGAGCACAACCGAGGTAACTATCAGCAGCGCCAGCCGGAACCGAGAGGTTCGATCTTTCCGGAAATTCGAACGGCGAAACACGGTCAGTTCCGGCTAGTACTGGCTGCCGGACGAGAAAAGCACACCTCTGAGAACTTCGAACTCCTCGAGGGCTTGGCCCGAGCCTCTTGCTACTGCGTACAAGGGATCTGGGGCAACGCGAATAGGCATGCCTGTTTCGTTTGCTAGGCGTTGATCCAGGCCTCTGAGGAGCGCCCCACCTCCGACAAGCATGATTCCCTGGTCCATGACGTCGGCTGCGAGTTCTGGCGGGGTTTGGTCGAGTGTGAATTTCACCGCATCGATAATCGAACTGATGGCTTCTTCGAGTGCTTCTCTCATTTCGACGCTACTGACAGTGACTGTCTTCGGCAGTCCGGTGACGAGATCTCTACCTCTTATTTCCGCGTACATTTCATCGGGCAATGGCCACGCAGATCCCAGCGCAACCTTGACTTCTTCCGCGGTGCTTTCCCCTAGGGCTACGTTGTATTCCTTTTTTACGTATTGGGTGATCGCATCATCGAGTACGTCTCCTCCGACACGTGCTGATTGGCTTGCGACCAGTCCTCCCAGAGAAATCACCGCTACTTCTGTAGTCCCTCCACCGATGTCAACAATCATGCTTCCGTGGGGGGATTGGATTGGGAGGCCGGCGCCTATCGCCGCAGCCATTGGTTCTTCGATGATGAACGCTGGTTTGCGGGCCCCTGCATATTCTGCGGCTTCTTGAACAGCTCGTTGTTCCACACTTGTGATGCCAGAGGGCACGCAGATGACCATTCTTGGTTTGGCCCAACGGCTTCCCGAGATTTGCTCAATGAAGTAGCGCAACATTTTCTCACAGACGTCGAAGTCCGCTATCACTCCGTCCTTTAGTGGTCGTATGACCCGAATATGGTCTGGGGTTCGTCCAGCCATTCGTTTGGCGTCATGACCAACTGCTAGTGGGGTGCCATTGGTGACATCGATTGCTACTACTGAGGGTTCGTCGAGCACGATGCCTCGCCCCCTGACGTAGACAAGCGTGTTGGCTGTCCCAAGGTCTACGGCGATGTCTCTGCCGCTGAAGCCTCTGATCCGTTTGGGGCTTCTCATGTTCTGTACCCACTTCGCGTCGCGAAGAAGCTTGTCTTACTTTCAGACATGGCAGTTCTTCGGGCCGCTGGTTGGTGGATCATTTTCTCTCAATCAGAGTCCCGGGAAGAAGATATTGATTTCGCGTGCAGCGGATTCATCAGAGTCAGATCCGTGAACCAAGTTCTCGGTTACGACCAGGCCAAAGTCTCCACGAATGGTGCCTGGCGCGGCAGTTGCTGGGTTGGTGCTGCCCATCAAGTTGCGGACGACTGCGTAGATGTCGTCGCCTGCGTCATCGGGGCCTTCGACAACCATCAACATTGCCGGTGAGCGGGTGATAAACGCAATTAGGTCTTCAAAGAATGGTTTCCCTTGGTGTTCTTCGTAGTGAATTTCCGCTGTGGCGCGGTCAATTGTTCGAAGTTCCGCTCGGGTGAGATGAAGGCCCTTACGCTCAAAGCGGGCAATAATTTCGCCGACGAGGCCTCGCTCAACGGCGTCGGGTTTGCAAATGACGAAGGTCCGTGGCACTTGTTCTCCTACAACGCGTCAAAAGTCAACAGATGTAAGGCTACCGCGAGGTGTCCAGGAGTTGACCTCGGGCTTCAGATGCAACGTAAAGAGACCCTGTGATGAGAATGGTTCCACTCTCTCCGACAATATCGACAGCCCTGTCGATGGCTTCGGGCACTGTGGGTGCTATTTCGACCTCGGCACCGCTTACTTTCAGAGCCAGACCTAATTCGTCCGCGGGGATCGCACGGGGCCAGTCGGCGGCTGTCGCTATGACCCGCGAGAACTGTGACCCTTTGAGAGCATCAAAGAACTCCAGAGGGTTGCGAGGTTTGTTGGCACCCATCACCAGCACCAGTTGTTCTTCGTTAACAAAATCTTCGAAGAGTGTTTGTGCAATGACTGACGCTGCGGGGGGGTTGTGCGCTCCATCAATGATGATCATCGGCTGGCGTTGAACGATTTCGAACCGCGCAGGTAGTTGGAGTTGCCTGAAGGCTTCAGATATCACCTCTGTGTCTAGCTGCCGACCGAAGAAAGCTTCCGCTGCCGCGACCGCTATAGCCGCGTTTTGAGCCTGGTAGGCGCCGTTAACGGGAAGAAACACTTCTTGGTGACGGCCGTAGGGAGTAACAAGGTCAACCAGTCGGCCTCCTACTGCCAAGCGATCTTCAACTACGTCGAAGTCCTGGTGGCGTTGCCACATTTCTCGATGCTGGTTGTCTGCGATTACGTCGACCAGTTCAGGTGAACTTTCTCCGTTGATCACGTGAGATTCTTTGGAGATAATGCCTGCTTTTTCTTCAGCGATGTCGGCGAGGGTAGGCCCGATGATCTCCATGTGGTCTGGACCAATGTTGGTGATGACTGCCACGTCGGCATCGATGACGTTTGTGGCATCCCATCTGCCGCCCATGCCTACTTCGATGACGTTGACATCTACTGCTGTTGCAGCGAACCAGTTGTAGGCCGCTGCGCATAGAACTTCGAAGTAGCTGGGAGGCTGACCGGTTGCTTCGATCACCCATGGTTCAACCTCAGCTATTTCTGAAAGGGCCTGGGTAAAGGAGTCATCGTCGAGGGGTTCGTTGGCAATCATGATTCTGTCGTTGACTCGGTCGACGTGAGGTGATGTATAGCTACCAACGTCAAGTCCGGTCGCTCCTATTAGTTCGACGAGCATGCGCGATGTGCTGCCATTCCCGTTCGTTCCTGTGATCTGTACCGCTGGAAGGTCGCGGTGCGGGTTGCCGAGCATTTCCATCAACGGGCGCAGTCGTTCAAGGGAAGGAGGACTCG
>JASMKJ010000363.1 GCA_030749275.1 Acidimicrobiales bacterium | reverse complement strand
CCCAACATTTCCTGCAGGTCGGGGTCAAGGCCCTCAGCTATCTCTGGAGGACAGGAGAGATACTGGTTTTCTTCGGTCCGTAGCCAACCCAAGCAGTAGGTGATGTTGACCCCGCTTCTATTGCCTTCGGAAAGGTTCTGACCACCGCCATGAATTACCGATCCTGAGTACAGCAACACCGAACCCGCTGTCATTACTGCCTGGGTGGTTTCTTCGTCGGTGGCTCTGCGATCTTCGGGCCATTTGACCGAGCCAGGTACAACCCGGGTCGCACCGTTCTCTTCAGTGAAATCCGTAAGGGCCCAAATGGTATTGAACTGTGGTTCAATTTCAGCAGGCACGTATCCGCCCCATGCCAAGCGATCCCGATGTCGAGGTTGAGCTCCCTGTCCGGGTTGAATGTTGATGATTTGCGTGAGATGTAACTGGATCTTGTCGGTATAGGGCTCCAGGAATTGCTGTGCCAACTCGGTAATGGTGGGGTGCATCACTAACTCTCGAGATGCCTCACTGCGAGCAACTAAGGCACCGGTTCGTCCGGTCAGCTTTCCCGTAAAATCATCTCGACCGGTCGGTGTCGCCTCCATAAGCGGCCCTAGCTCAGAGTTGAGGCGACCGCGAAGGTCGTCACTCATGACATCGGTCAGGACACACGCTCCATCATCACGGAGGACGTTGAGGATGTCGTCCTTGTCGGCATCACTGTCGAAGTAAGCAAGATCAACCATGGAACCAGCCTAGGGCAGCAGCAACCATCGCTTCTCCCAAGTACTTTCTGTACCTCAAAAGTTACGAAGCTGGCCGATGACGTTCAGTCATTTTTTTGAAATGTTCGGCACCGTTCATTGAAGGTACTCGTCCTTCGCCCGGTCCCATGTCAGCCATGACGGTAAAAGCTGCTGGCACCCGAAAACTAAATGACTGTTCTTCAGGAGTGCCGCACTTTTCGTCATCGCAGGCCTGCCATTGGACCTTCCCGACGATCGAAACCCAGCGCCCGTCCTCATCTTTTTCAATAGCTCGCCCATTTTGAGCAATGGGTAGACGCAGAACAACATTTCCTTCATATACCTGCAACGTGTGCCCTTCACCTGTCAGAGTCATGGGGGTCGTCTCGGGAGTAATCGGTGTATAGGCAACGATGCCCTCAAGTTGACCGTCCAACTGAATTGAGGCATCAATCAGTCCTTCTGGCACTGGTCTTTCGTACAGGTGCATGCCTTCGGGAACAGAGAAACGAGCAACTATTTGTCTGGTGATGCCCACCGGCAGGCTGTCACCTTCGAATTCAATTTCGACGCTGACGCTCTGGGAATCGATCTGCTTTTCGGCAAGTTGGATGTCTTCACCCTTAACGGCCGCAAGAAGTTGCTCTGGGCCGGGACGCACGGTGAAGTTATTTTCAAAGAACTTTTCAATGATCATTCCATCGGTGTCGGTCACGTACACACCGGGATAGGGAATGCCATACCAAGGATGGTCATCCTCTGAGATCGTCGTGTTGAGAATGCCGAAAGACCCAATGACCTCACTATTTGGATCTGACAGCATCGTGAAAGTTGCTCCATGTGCTTCCTTAAAGTCCGCTAGGGCACCAACTTCGTCGTAGCTGAGAACGTAAAGCTTTGCTCCTGCTGCCTCGAAATCCGGCATTCCTTTTTCCAGCTCGACCAGCTGGGTTCGACATGGAGGTCACCAAACAGCGGATCGAGTGAACACCAGAACCACTGGTTTCCCATCGCGATCGCTGTGAACGTCCACACTCTCGCCATCTGAGTTCAACGCGACAACGTCGGGAAGCCGCTGGCCGATTTCAGGACCTGTAGGAAATTCACCCAATGGGTTAGATCTCGGTCCAAAGCCAGCAGGAAGCGGAGCTATATAGCCTTCGGCATCCTCGTATTGATTCGGACCTAGTTCAACCCCACGGGTGTCACGCTCAATCTGCATAACAAAAACTTAGTCCCTTCGGACCGACTACGGTCCAGATAGCTGGACAGTACAAGGGGCCCATGGTGTCAAAACCACTTCGATTCGGTGTTATGTATGACTGCCGCCACATTCCAGGTGGCGAGATGACAATGACCGACATATACACCGCGACCATTGAACAAGCCGTTCTGGCTGACAAGCTCGGTTTCGATCACGTCTGGTTCACCGAGCATCATTTCCTTGAGGATGGATATTTGCCCGCGTTCCAACCCCTCGCAGGGGCGATAGCGGCGAGAACAAATCGAATCCGTATTTCAAATGACATCGCCCTTCTCCCGCTGTACCACCCCATCCGCCTAGCCGAGGAACTCGCGGTACTTGACCACATATCCAATGGGCGTATGGAATTTGGAATCGGGATGGGGTACGTTCCGAAAGAATTTGATGCTTTTGGGGTTCCTTTACGCAACCGAGTCTCCATGACCGATGAAGCAATCGAGATACTTCGTCTCGCTTGGCAGGATGAGCCATTCAGCTTCAAAGGGAAACGCTACGAACTATCAAATATCGATGTGTATCCGAAGCCAGTTCAACCCGATGGACCTCCATTGTGGATCGCGGCGATGAAGGAGCCAGGGGCGTTGCGGGCCGCTCGATTCGGCACAAATTTACTTCCACAAGGACGGAGAGAAGAAGTTCTTGACCCGTGGCGGGAAGCGGTCACCGCTAAAGGTGAGGACCCCGATGATTACCGCGTCGGCATCATTCGTTCCGTGTATGTGACAGATGACCGCGAAAAAGACTGGCCAACGATCAGAGAAGCAGAACGATTCCGGATGGGCGTATATGGAACCTTTATGGCCGAAACTCCAGATGAGTACGGTTGGGGAAGTTCCGACGGCATACCTCAGAACGTCATCGTGGGTACCGCAGAGGAAGTCACCCAGGAGTTGTCTGAGTTCATTCGGTTGTACGGCATCACGGATATAGCCACTTCAGGTTTACCGCCCGGGATCGCACCTGAATTCATGGCAGCAAACCTTGAACGGCTCGCCTCAGAGGTAATTCCAAACCTGAAGTGATATCAGACGGAATCGAAGATGTAGGGTTCGAGTGTCTCTTGGGCACGCACCCGAAATTTGTGCCAATTACCTCCCCCGTAGTACGCCAGGCTTCCTGGTTCTGCGTCGCCATGGCCGTTGTAGTAGGAAAGGCAGTCTCGCAAGGGAGCAGTCGCAACGTCTGCCTGCTTGCAATGTTCGGCGTAGGTGATTTCTGCTTCTTCGTTGATGTCGACCACTTGATGACCCTCATCTCGCATCTGTGACAGCATCCACACGATGTAATCGGCGTGCGTTTCGATTGCATCCGTAAAGTTGAAGCTTCCGCCACCTCCCTGAGGACCAGTCATAATGAACAGATTGGGGAACCCGTTGCTGTGAATCCCAAGGAACGTTTTGGTTCCTTCGTTCTCCCATTTATCCTTCATCGTTTGGCCACCTCTGCCGGTCACCATGTTGAAAGTTGAAGTGGCCATCCATTGGAAGCCGGTGGCATAGATCAGAACGTCAAGTGGGAATTCCTTGTCGTCATGCACGACTCCTCGTTCGCTAATTTCAGTGACTCCCATGGGCGCTGTGTCGACGAGATGCACCTGAGGCAGATTAAAGGTCGGTAGATACTCGTCATGAAACGTCGGCCTCTTGCAGCCGTATGGATAGTACGGCTTTAATGCTTGAGCGGTTTCAGGGTCTTCGACAATTTCATCCACTCGAGCTCGGATCTGTTCCATGATTCGAAAGTTTGAGTCCAGTTGTTTCTGAACTAGTTCTTCGGGGCTGAGTTTTTGAGCGTGTTCTTTTCGTTCTTTGAAGTCGTCCACTCTTCCTGCTAGGTAGTCATCGTTGGCTTGAATCGCGGTTCGTCCAGCGGAGATCCGCGAGAAGCGTTTTCTTCGAGCGCGCGCCCAGCCCGGTTCTACTTTCCAAGCTTCGATTTCTTCAGCAGCAGTCTCGCGTTGGTCTCGCACGTCAATTGACGATGGTGTTCGTTGAAATACGTATAGGTCACCGACCACTTTTGCCAGTTCTGGGATGGCTTGGACAGCGGTGGCGCCTGTACCAATGATGCCAACAGTCTTTCCTTCGAGATCCACGTCATATCGCCAACGAGACGTATGGAAGGATTCTCCTTCGAAGTTTTCCATGCCCTTTATTCGAGCCAACTTAGGTGTCGTCAAGATCCCGTTGGCCAAAATGACATAACGGGATCGCATTGCGTCACCACGATCCGTGTGTACCGTCCAGCGCGCTGATTCTTCATCCCACTCTGTCGTTTCAACCGTCGTATGAAACAGACATTTGTCGTAGAAGCCGAACTTTGTTGCCATTGTTTGGCAGTACTCAAGGATTTCGAAACCGGACGCGAATTTCATCGTCGGGAAATATTCCATTTCCTCGAGGAGAGGCAGATAGCTGTAGGACTCGACGTCGCAAGCGATACCCGGGTACCTATTCCAATACCAGGTGCCTCCAACGTCACCTCCCTTTTCGCAGAATCGGACGTCGTTGAAGCCGGCTTCTTTGAGTCGGTACCACAGAAGCAAGCCGGCAAACCCTGCACCGATAACCAGTATTTCGCATTCGTCGGTTAACGCTTCGCGTTCGACAGGGGGTTCCGAATAGTGATCCTCAAGATAATGGGAGAACTCTCCCTCCATGGTCATGTAGTCAGCAGCTCCGCGTCGCTGCTCTTTGAACTCTTTGTATTTTTTTTGTTCAACCGCATCAAAGGTTGCGCCTGCGGGGGCTTCTGGAAGAGTCTTAAGGGTGACATCTGGATTGAACTGGTAGCCGTGGCCGCGGATCTTGTCGCTTGCCTTAGCTGCTCGGGTGTCAAAGATTTTGAGTCCTGTTGCTGGGTCGATACTGATCGCCATTTTCTCTCCGTTCGGCACGTCCGTGATGTTACGCAAACCGACTCGGGTCCCGCTGACATTGTTGACCTGCTAACACCATGGGTCCCCGTGGAGATTCGCCGGGATGCTTTAATTACCGACTGGTAACGTCTGGTCTGTGACCGCTCGCACCTGGATAGCTGTTGCTCTTGCTGCCGCGAGCGC
>JASMKJ010000362.1 GCA_030749275.1 Acidimicrobiales bacterium | reverse complement strand
GTTCCATCAGTTATTCGACACCGGCCGAAAGCCACCGGCTGAACTTTTAACAGGAATGGAAATCCGGACTCGATCATCTCTCGGAAAGCGGAAATAGTAACGGACCCTCGGAATGAACTCGACGCATACTCTCTTGCTTGTTCGAATTCACCAGCCCTCAAAGAATCTATTTGCATCAAGATTCGCCCTTGGAGTTCAGCCCTGCTCTGCTCTGAGCACACAACCGATTCTTCTATGCGTGTCGTAGGAGGTGCCGAGTTGGTGGGCTGTGTAGTCGTAGGGTCAGGGCTTGGTCGGGGCGTTGTTGAAGCGCAACATGTAACCATCGTCGTGGTCATGAGTACCATCATGAACCTTCTGGTAGGAGAAAGCCGCGTGCAGGTGCCGATGGTCAACATGGTTGGGTGTGACACCGGGCTCTCCTAGATCTCACAGGTTGTGTCATCAAACTGATTGTCATCAACCTAGGCGTTCTGAAAAAGGGGGAAAGCCCCCGGGACAGGTACAGAAGTTGACTGCCGGACACTGACCCGAAGGCTTGAAGAGGTTGGGGGACCTCTCCTGAATAATTTAGTACTAAATAACTGTCGACTGCAAGTCAGTTCGGCTGCGTCGTGAAATTACTCAGGGTTCGACGATGGGTACCGCCGAGATGTCAGAAACCCGTTACCGTGCTTCTTAGAGATCACAAACAGGAGACCCGCCTGTGAGGCCCAACGCTCAGACCTTGGTGCCAAATAAGTCGCAAGTGAAGCGATCCCTAAAATGGATTGTGATCGTCAACGCTCTGCTCGCCGCGGCTGGAATCGTCATCGGCGGAAGCAGTGAATTCGTAGGGCAAGTTCATGGGACCAGTTTTTTCCTGGTTATCACTGCGGCCAGTTTGGTCAGCATCGAACAAGGAAAATTCAGACCCCAACTCAAATACATCTGGCACGTTGGGTCGGGCAGTTCGTTAGTCACCGGCCTTGTGGTCATACTTCTTATTTGGGGTGTTCCGTTGCCCGATGCGTTGGCTCGCCCGGTCGGGTCTGTTGCCGTGGCAGCGGTAGCGATTACCTATTGCGCGATCATCTCACTGATCGCCGAACGTACCCGGTTGCGGCTTGCTTGTTGGATCGGCGCGTTCATTCACAGTTGTTATGTGTGGACGCTCATTTGGTTTGACTTCAACGCGATGTCGGGAAGAGTGCTTGCGCTCCTAGCCGTCGCGCAATCCGCGTGCTCGTTGCTTGCGGTGATCGATTTCATTGGGTCTCGGCGTGCGGCATCTTCTAACGCAAGGCCGGTGCAACGGGAATTCAAATACTGTCCGTATTGCGGGCAGACAGAGCTGTCGCCTGCTGCGAATCACACAAGGTGTGACACTTGCGGGGGGCGGTTTCACTGGGTGAGTGCCCCAGGTTCTTAGTTTGCAGTGAGATCTAAGTCAGGTATGAGTGGAGCGGCTTGATGGCCGACCATGTTCCAAATGCCGTCGACCTTTTTGAATACGTTCACCGCGGCAACTGCCGATAAAGAAGAGCCCAAAAGGTTCTCTTCGACAAAGACCCAAGCAGTTTCCCCGTTGCGGTGAAACCGAACGTTGGAGGTCAGAAATTGAGGTGGCGCTGGACCCGAGAAAATCTGTTCAAATGACACCCGAATTTGATCCCATCCGAAAATCGTTGGCCATCCGGGGTGTGTGCACCACGCTTCGTCGGAATTAACCCAAACATCGGCCATTCCTTCAATGTCAGCTGCCTCAAAAAAGGCGTAAAAGGAAGCGTTGGCTGCCTCCAAGTCAGACACGTCAGTCATGTTTGGCCATCGAGGTTGATCCGAACTGGGAACAGATAGTGCGATTTGAGTGTTTGGTGATCGCTGCGGGGCAGCGGCCACCAAAGAACTCTCGAAGCTATGAGTAAAGAGCCGAAAGTTGGACTACGGCCATTATGACGATGACGAGTGCGTTAAAGCCGCGAAAGAGGGGGAACGGAGCCTTCGCGAAATTTTGACCTATGTTGCTGCCGGCAACTTCGCTGTCCATGTCTTTCATTGCCGCACTGATGTCGGCCAACACACCATCGAACCATAAAAGAGTCCAAAGTGACCCCAGTACGATCCACGCGGCGATCGCTAACTGCACGGCGCCCGTGTCTGCGGCTTCACCGCCCCAGATAATGAATGCGAAGACGCCCAATACGGAGAAGACATAGGGCAAGATGATCGCTTGAGCATCTGAGGATCGACTGTTCAACAGTTGTATCCAAGTATTTTGTTGCATCAGTTAGTTACTCCTTAACGTCTGAGCCGCGGTGCGGCTGTTCCCAACCGAATGGTCACAACTTAGAACGATTACCTAGCTTCTCGGTGTAAACAGAGACAGATTCTCCGTATCGAATTGATCTCCGGCTTACTTGCCATTTCGGAGGTCGACTCTGTGTAGTTTGGAATGTCACCTGACTTGTTGACTTGTTGAACGAAATGTCCCTCCGACCCAATGGCCCTGAGATATGAATTTCCCCAGCGAGTCGACCATTGCCCCGTCACTGCCAACCGGGTCGGAGTTTGTGGTCGTAGGTGCGGGATTAGCTGGCCTCGCAGCTGCCTTGACTCTGCATCGGGCCGGTCGGGAAGTAGTGGTTCTCGAACGAGCCGGAGCGGTCGGTGGTCGAGTTCGGACCGACATCGAGAATGGCTTTGTGCTTGATCGCGGCTTTCAGGTTTTGTTGACGGCATATCCGGAAATAGATCGTTATCTGGACCTTTCCGCTCTTGACCTCCGTCCGTTTGTTCGCGGTGTCAGCGTGTGGGACACCGGTTCTTTCTCAGAATTGATAGATCCTCGGACTTCGCTGAGCGGCCTCATGGGCGGGTTACGAACTCGTGTATTGACCCCGACTGACCGTGTTCGACTGCTCCGGTTCACCATTAGGCTCCTGAGGTCCCCCAATGGGTTGTTGGATCGCGTCGACGACTGTCCAATGGGTGACTTTTTGAAGATGTCGGGATTCTCGGACAAGTCCGTGCAACGACTGTGGGAGCCGTTGCTGTCTGGTATCCAACTCACCCCATCGCTCGAGGGTTCAGCGAGACTTGCGTGCCTGATTATCCGCTGTTTGGCTACGGGGCCAGCAGCGGTTCCCGCCGGTGGCATGCAAGCTATTCCCGACCAGATGGCATCACGGTTGCCCGACGGGTCGATACGACTCCGAACCGAGGTTGACGAGATCAACGAATCCGAAGTTGTTTTGAGTACCGGAGACAAGATTGCTGCTCGGAGGGTTGTCGTGGCGACAGAACAGCGATCGGCAGCGCGCTTACTCAACGAAGAGCAACGTTTGGGTAGAGCGCAGTGGTACGCGTATTTTTCTGCTACAGAACCCCCCAACGAAAGTAAGACAGTTCACCTCCTGCCCTCCGCCCAGGGTCCATGCCGAAATGTTGCGGTTATGAGCAATGTGGCTCCCGAGTATGCTCCCGATGATGCGGCACTGATCGTCGCGGCGGGCCCAACGTCAGAACGTGAGCCCCCTCTGGCGCAGGCTCGACGGCAGTTGGCCCGTACTTTTGGGGCCGAAGCTGACTCATGGGAACTCATCAAACAGGGAGTCATTGCTCACGCCCAGCCGTTGTTCGTTCCAGGTGCTCCCTTCACACGGCAGCCGTACCGAAATAGAAAAATTGTTGTCGCGGGTGATCACCGGACCACCCCGTCCATCCAAGGCGCGTTGGTGTCAGGACGGGTTGCTGCAGAAGCGGCAATGGCAAGGGCTTAACCGGAACACTCACCCGTGTTTCTTAGGATTTAGCGCTAAACTCATCGTCTCCGGCGGAGGTCGATGGAGTGAGCGGCACAAACAAAACTGCGGTACTCGTCGATACGACTGCTCCGGGATCTCTGCCCTTTGTTGACTTCGAGATTTCAGACTTCTCCGAGTTGGTTGCAGCAACTCAACAACTTCAAGCGTCGGGTCACTGGGCTGTACGAACTCCAGCGGGGCCGTTGGTCTTCGGAAATGAACAGACTCGTGAAATTCTTCGTGACCCTTCTTGGATAACAGTGCTATCTGGAGTTAGTTCACTTCAAGCCGAAGGTGGCGACGCCGTTAATTTCGAACGCCTCCTCGACCGGGCGCGAGACATGCTGCCCGTCGCTGGCGACCAGGTGGAGATACGGCCGAATCTCTTGTCTGTGGAGGGTGAGGACCACCGACGGTTGCGTCGCCTAGTGAGTGCTTCTTTTACCCCCGCCAGTAGTGAATCTCTTCGACCGTTCATGCGAGAGCACGCAGATCGTCTCCTGGAGCCCCTGATCCTGCGAGGTGGTGGTGATCTGGTTGAGGAATTCTGCAGGCCCTATCCGATACCGGTGATATGCAAATTATTGGGTATCGACGGTGATGATCACGATCAGTTTGGCCTATGGGCTGACACGATTTTTTCGGGGCTTGATGCTGATGCGGAAGCTGTTTTGGGACGACTTGAACAAATAACCACAGCTCAGCGCGAACTCGACAAATATGCGACGGGTCTGATCGCCGAACGGAAGGGATGCCCGCACGCGGACCTCGTGAGCGACTTGGTTCATGCAAGCTATGAGGAGGACCGCTTAAGCGCCGACGAGTTGGTTGCCATGATTGAGGCGATCCTTCTTGCAGGTACCGATACCACCAGAAACCAGTTGGGATCCTTGCTCGCGGTGCTGGCGACCCAACCCGGGCAATATCAGCGTGTACGCAACGACAGATCCTTAGTGCCTGCCGCTGTGGAAGAATCGCTTCGCTACATAGGAGCGGTTCGCACCACGGCGCGGGTAGCGACCAAAGATCTGGTTGTTGACGGCATGTTTTTCCCGGCCGGCACCACGGTTTTGTTGGGTTTACACGCTGCAGGTCTGGCCCAGCCTGATGATGGTTTTCAGTTCAATTTGGACCGTGATGACCGAGTACCTCACTTAGCTTTTGGCTTAGGGGCCCATCACTGCCTGGGTGCAGCTTTGGCTCGAGCCGAGTTGCAGGAAGCACTGAATGCTTTCCTGGACGCTGTTCCCGCATATCGTTTAGCTGCCCCAGTCGCATGGAAGCCCCTTTCGATGGGTATCTGGGGGCCGGAGAAACTTGAATTTAGAGTTGTTGATCAGCCTCTGGAAGTCTTCGATGACCAGACTCCTTTGGGCAGCGACAACGAATCGACGGTGTCGAACACCTGGGCCGCAGCGCCTGATTCTGAAAACCGTTGGATCCAACACGCACATGCTGTGCGAAGTGCCATCGTTGCGGGAGTGCCGCGTTTGGTGAATGCGCCGTCGTTCCCACCGGTGACTCGGCTTGCCCATACCGCTTTTCGTTTTGGTTGGGCCCTCCTCAGCTGGAAACTCTTTGACCGACGGCTCGCAGATCAAGCCCGAACCGAGTCGCTGTATCGGAGGCTGCGGATAGCAGCGGAACGTCTAGGTCCAACGTACGTGAAGCTCGCGCAACTCATATCTGCTGCTGAGGGTGTCTTCCCGCAGCCGCTCGTCGATGAATGTTCTCGGTGTCGGGATCAAGCGAAGCCTTCGAGTTGGCGAAAGATAAATCGAATCCTGCGAAAAGACCTAGGTCCCTTAGACGACGCGTTTGCGGTCTTCGAGAAACAACCGTTTGCGGCGGCTTCGATTGCGCAAGTCCATAAAGCCGAACTTATGGACGGATCCGAGGTTGTCGTTAAGGTTCAACGACCCTCAATCCACAAGAAAGTCGTTCGTGATTTGCGGGTACTGGCGTGGGTGGCGCCTCGTCTAGTTGGACGGATTCCGGTATCGGCGCTGACCAACCCACCGGCGTTGGTGCAGCTATTCGCTGAAACCATTTCCGAAGAGCTGGATTTTCGGTTGGAAGTGGCAAACCTCTTTGAGATCCGTCGGGCCCTAGCAGCTGGAGCGCGTGATCGATGGATTGTCCCTGAACCGGAACTCGACATGACCACCACCCGTGTCATCGTCATGTCACATGTACGGGGAGTTCCCCTGACCCGTCTAGATTCTGACCAGATCAGCGACCAAGACGCAAGGACACTGTTCAGGAACATGGTCGACGGGCTCCTAGAAGGTGCGGCGTTGCACGGAATCTTCCACGGTGACTTCCACGCAGGAAATCTATTTGCGGCGGATCGCGGGGTCATTGGGCTCGTCGACTACGGAATGGTTGGACGACTAGACCATGAGCGGCGCATTTCGTTTCTTCGGTATGTGACGGGACTCATGTCCGGAGACGTTCGCACTCAAGTCTCCGCAGTGCGCGACCTAGGCGCTTTCCCACCCGATGCCGATATCGAAGACTTGATCCAAAAACTGCAGTTGGACCGGGTCGACTTTGACCCACTTCAACTCACTGAAGAACAGTTTGTCTCGGAGTTCCAAACGCTTCTCAAAGAATTGTTGGCCAGTGGTGCCCGTATTCCCAAAGAACTCATGCTATTCGTCAAGAACTTCGCGTATTTGGCGTCCTTCGTTCAGAAATTGGACCCTGAGATGGATCTCTTGGGAGAGTTCTCAGCGATCAGTGCCGGGTTCCTCACCAAACATGGCTTTCGAGTATCGGCAGAACTTGGTCTCGCCATCCAAGACCTAGAAGTTTCCGAATCTTCGTTTCGACGCGCAGCGGGTATCAGAGATGATGTTGAAGTGTTGACTTGGCGAGATTTGTCGAACCGTAGAGAAGTCATGCAAAGTCGGTTACTGAACAGTGACACGGCGCAACAGACCCGATTCTTGAAGGGTTGATGCTGTGAACGGAGCGACCGACATGCTCAGCTTGAATGAGGTGGCTGAACGCCTCGGCCTCCATTACATGACCGTGTACAAATATGTCCGTTCCGGAAAGTTACCTGCCCAAAAAAACGCCGGCAGCTGGGAAGTCTCGGTCGCGGACCTCGACACCCTGTCTCTGGTCGAGCCTGCCCCACCAGGAAGAGGGCATCGGTCACTCGGAAAGAAATCTGACCTGTTTCTCCAGGCGCTACTCGGGGGAGACCCCGCGGGCTCATGGTCGATAATTCAAGGTGCGTTCGATATGGGTGCCGGCGTGGAAGAAGTGATCTGTGAGGTAGTGGTCCCGGCGCTCCGCTCGGTAGGTGACGAATGGGCGCACGGTCGGTTGGAAGTGTACGAAGAGCACCGGGCATCAAGCATTGTGTTGTCGGTACTGGGACGCATGCAGGGCTTACCTCAACGTCGCGGCAGGAAACGAGGAAGTGTGCTCATAGCGTGTCCACCGCATGAAACTCATGGATTGCCCGCGTCCATCGGTGCCGAACTAGTCCGCAGTCGTGGATACAACCCCGTGAACCTTGGGGCGGACACACCGATTGACACCATGATTCAAGCGGCGCTTTCCACCGATGAACTTGTTGCCATCGTGTTGAGCACCGTGAGTTCGACGTCGCAACAGGTACTCATGGACACAGTCAACACATTAAATGCGTCATTGCCTGAAACGCCGGTGATGGTTGGCGGCGTGTGGCCGGGCTTACCGGACAAGGTGTTGTCGGTTGATGGTTTCCCATCAATGTTGGACCACTTGGAACAAATCAGTGGCTCCTAGGTTTCACTGCTCTGACAGGCGATCGAACAGGACAACGAACTGGGGCCAACCAATTGAGTAACAAGACGTCTGTCTTCGGAGCTCTTTTTGGTGTGGCGTTAGCCTGCGCGGTTGCCATGTGTGGTACCAGCGGTACATGGAGTGACCGTCAGTTGCCTCCTATGTTCGTGGCGGCAGGTGTCGCGTTTTTGTTGCAGTGGTGCGCCTTCGCATATGCCTGGAAGAGCAAGTCTGAA
>JASMKJ010000361.1 GCA_030749275.1 Acidimicrobiales bacterium | reverse complement strand
TGCTTCTGCATGCAAGTCGTCAATGATCGCAAGCTGTTCGAGCATGTCATCGCAATTTTTTTCGAACCAATCAGCGTTGGTATCGATGTGAGATTGGAGTACGGCCACTCTGTTCTCCCTCTAAACACTTTCTTCGACCTTCGTTTCCTAGGTGAAACAGCGGCCGAGAGCAAGCGCGTTCGATAATCATCAGCCAAACTTGCAGCCGTGAGTAGCGAAATAAATGATTCTCCGTGGATCCCTACAACCCATCGAATGGCTCGTTCTGACGTCGACAGGAACTATGTCTTATGGGTCGATCTACCTCCGACCTATGACCCCGAAGGAGATGAACCGCATCCGTTGTATCTGTGTTTTGATGCCATGTGGACCTACGGAACGGTTGTCGACACGGTTCGACTTTTGGCCCCCACGAAAGACCTGCCCAAAGCCATCGTCGTTGGTGTTGCACATGACGAACCTTCGTACCGTGACGTTATCCAACTCCGCGCGATGGACTTCACAACTACCGCTGTAGATGCTCCCGCGCTTACAGGTGTTCGAGTGCCGGGGGAGCAGCTAGGCGGTGCTGAAGCTTTTCGTCGGTGGGTGGCGGCTGAGGTCATTCCTTTTTTGAAAGACCAGTACCGAGTGTCTGAGATGACCTTCGTCGGTCATTCATTTAGTGCTCTTTTTGGCGTTCACGTTCTGTTCGAAAGTTCGTCGATGTTCGACCACTATCTGTTGGCGAGCCCGTCAGTTTGGTGGGATGACCAAGTCATGTTTCGCCGCGAGCAGGAGCGTTACGACAGTGGCCAAGGCCTCAAAGCACATGTCTTTATGTCAAAGGGGGAGCTGGAGACTGACGAACTTTCACCTCATCAAGAATTCCATGACCAGCTTGCGTCAAGAAACTATGAGGGCCTTGATCTTCACTGGCAGACCTTCCCGAAAGAGACTCACTTGTCAGTTGCGCCTGTCGCGTTGAGTCACGGGTTGAGGACCCTTCATTCAACTCGATGAGCAAACCCCGGCATTTCTGGGCAAGAATGGAGGCATGGGGGCACCACTAATCACTGAAGAACCGTATGCATCCAGCGGAACAGTTCCTGTTTACGACTCGGATGCCCATATAGCTGAACCGACATCGGTATGGCAGGAGTACACCGATCCCAAATATCGAGAATTGGTGATGCAATGCCGGCCCGTAGAGGATTTAGACAGCATTTTTGTTGAGGACTCCGGGATCGGTATGAGCTGCGCGCCGGCTTGTATCCCAAACGCATACGGTACGGAGGTCACTTGGGACGACATTGTTCCTGGCAGTTATGACCCTGCCGAGCGACTCAAAGTGATGGATGACGAAGGTCTCGATGCCGCACTCATGTTTCCGTCGCTGCATCTGCTTTCTGGTGACATAGCCGATGCAGACGTAGCGGCCGCTAACGCTCGCGGGTACAACAGGTGGATGACCGACTTCACATCAGAGAACCCGGATCGACTATTTGGGGTCGGGGTTACACCGTTACAGTCTGTCGATCATGCCGTAGCTGAAATTGAGTTCTGCGCGGAGGCAGGGTTAACGGGGATGACATTTCGACCTGAGCGTTATAACGGACTTGAACTGTTTTCCGAGAAGATGGACCGAGTTTGGTCCGCGGCCGAAGACCATGACATGACCGTCGCTATCCACGGCAGTTTTGGCTCTGACATGACCAGTTTCGCCAAAACCCGATACAGCAACCAGTTCTATGTCCACATGGTGTGCCATCCGTTTGAACAGATGGCGTCAGTGATGGAGATTGTGGCGAGCGGGATCCTTGATGATCATCCGCGACTACGAGTCGGTTTCTTTGAATCTGGACTGGGTTGGCTTCCGTACTGGTTGGATCGACTAGACGAACATAAGGAATCGATGGGTCACCTTGTTCCGAGGTTGAAGCGAGAGCCAACCGAAATCTTCTCCGAGCAGTGTTTCGTGACCATGGAGGCCGGTGAGGGGGAGGCTTTCGCTCAGCTTGCTGACATGGGCTTGGCTCACACTGTCGTTTGGGGTTCGGATTATCCGCACTATGACTGCACGTATCCAGGAGCGCTTGCTGAACTGGACGAAACATTTAACAAACTTGGGCGAGATGACTTGAGATCCGAAGTCGTTTATACAAATGCTCGCCGGTTCATGGGCTTGGACTAGAAACAGTTTCGAATATCCCTTATTGGAAGGACCTTTAGATGGGAACGACTATTCAAATCACCGCGTCAGATGGCAACACCCTCAATGCCTATCGATCTGACCCTCAAGGCTCACCCAAAGGTGCAGTAGTTGTCGTGCAGGAGATATTTGGGGTCAACGCCCACATTCGAAGCGTTGTCGACGGATATGCCGAGAGGGGTTATTTAGCTATCGCTCCGGCTTTGTTCGACCGAGTGCAAGAGGGGGTCGAACTGGGTTACGACGAATCGGGGATTGAAATTGGTAGGAAAATTGCCTTCGAAGACGTAACTATGGACCAAGTGATGGCCGATGTTGAAGCTGCGTGTGATGTGGCGTCGGCGGCTGGAAAAATTGGCATCGTGGGCTATTGCTGGGGCGGGTCGATTTGTTACGTAGCCGCGGCCAGGCTGTCCGACAGGATTTCGGCTGCGTCGGGATACTACGGAGGTCAAATCATGCCCCACATTGACGAAGAGCCGAAAACACCCTTGATGCTTCACTTCGGAGCAGACGACGCGGGGATTCCACTAGAGAACGTTCATGCAATAGGTGAGCGATGGCCCCACATAGACGTTCATATTTACGAAGAAGCGGGCCATGGGTTTAACTGTGATGCGCGGGGAAGCTACGAGGCGTCCTCAGCTGCTGTCGCTCTTGAACGCACCCTGGACCACTTTGCGCAGCACGTGGACAGCTAACAGCGATTCAGTCTTTGTCAAGGAAGACGAGTCCTTGATTGATGGCGGGTCCTCCGTCTTCTGTAAGTACTTCGAACCGCGCTACTACCTGATCATCAACAGGTGTGATATCTAGAACTCGCACTTTGATCGTTGAGGGCATAAGCACCATTGACGCCATCCGTCCTCTGATACGACGGACGCGTTCGGGGTTACCGTCGGCAACCGTGGAAATCGTGGCGCTGACACCGAGTGCCAAAGTAGCGGTTCCGTGCAGAATGATTGCCGGTAAACCAGCGTCAGCAGCCACCGATGCGTCGGTGTGTATGGGGTTCCAAATTCTTGCTGATTCCGTATAGGTGTGAGCAGCACCGTGCGCCACCGAAACTAAAACTTCCGCTACGGGATCCTCAGGCAGAGGTCCAAGTTCGGGGACGACCGGATCGTCCTGTGCTGGTCGGTCTTCGCCCTCCGCAGGAACGCCTAGGTACATGCCACCCTGATGTGTCGTAAACACCGGCTCACCATCTGCATCAAAGGTCTCGATTTTCATCGTTGTGTACGCACCGGGGCTCTTGTTCTCTACCCCGGTATAGGTCAACTTGGTTTCCAAAACGTCGCCGGGTTTGACCAAACGATGAATGACCAAGTCATGGGTCGCGTGAACCGATTGACGGGTTTCTTCGGGAGTGATGCCCCACTTGTCCGCTAAGTCCCTGCCCTGCACTATGACCGGCCATTCCGGACACACAGCGAACATAGGATGGGCAACTATTCCATTGTCACGACGGGTATCGAAATAACAGTCCTGAGTGTCGCCGAGGGCCGCGGCATAGGCCATTATCCAACGGGCATCGACCTCATGTTGTATGGGACCTATTTGGTCTCCGACCATGTCAGTAGGAACAGGCATGCGGGACCTCCTCCGCATAGAGCGACCCTATGACTGTAGTTGCGATTGGTCGGCACAAGTCGTTCGACAGGTCCGGTCAATTTCCAACGGCTAGCTTCGCGGACTATGAGGGCACTCTTCTCTCCCGACGGTCTCATGGGAAAGCTTTTCTTTAGAGCCGTACGAGGATTCGTCAGAGTCTTTTTGTTTCGCTGGTTCCGGCTACGAGTCGAAGGCCGAGAGCGTCTGCAGCTCACTGGAGGAGTCATCATTGCCCCAACACATCGATCGAACCTTGATGGCCCCTTGATTGGAAGCTCAAGTCATCGCCGTGTCCGTTACCTCGGCAAGGACTCGTTGTTTCGACCTGCAGCTGCGGGTTGGGCGATGCGTTCACTGGGGTCGTTTCCGGTGCGGCGAGGAGAAGCTGATTTGGATGCCATGCGTGTAGCCAAAGAAATGCTCGAAGCAGGTGAATGCATGCTGGTCTTTCCTGAAGGAACTCGACAAGTCGGCGACGCGATCGGGGAAATATATGACGGCACGGCCTGGCTCGCGTCAAAGGCCAACACGCCTGTGGTGCCCGTGGGTATCGCGGGCACAGAAGTGGCGATGCCAACCGGAGCAAAATTTCCGTCGCGGGTTCCGGTCGTTGTCGTAGTGGGCGAGATCTTGAAACCGCCAGAGGGAGCTGATGGGAAACGAGCCAAGCGTTCAGATTTGAAACTATGGACACAAGAACTGAAACTTCGTTTGCAAGATTGCCAGACGAGCGCGCGCGAAATGTTGAACAACTGATGCGCCTTTACTGGATCGAAGCCCCAATGGGCCGCCTAGCGACAGCCCCTGCTCCGAACGGAAGTTCTCTTCCTCGCGAAATCGGAGACCTCCAGCGGGAACAAGTCACGACCGTTGTTTCGCTGCTCACCGATGAGGAGGTCACAACTATTGGATTGGGTGGCGAACAGGAAGCTGCAAGTGCCGCCGGCATGGCGTTCGTAAATCTGCCGATCCCTGACTTTGGAATCTTGGATGACTACGACGACGCAGCGGACACCATTTCTCGCGTCGTCAACGATCTAAAAGACGGATCCGCGGTCGTTGTTCATTGCCGCGGTGGCATCGGGAGGTCTTCGACTATCGCTGCTGCGGTTCTTACTCAAATGGATGTCGATCCCGATGACGCTATGGGCCGAATAGCCATCGCCCGAGGAATGAAAGTACCCGAAACTCCTGCACAACGAATGTGGGTTCACGGCTACGCGGAATGGGCGGCCAAATCCTAATGACTGGTTCAGCCGCGCAGGCGTTGAAGAACATTCGCATATGTGATTTCACTGGGCAGCTCGCTGGTGCCGGAGCAACGAAGATCCTTGCGGCCTTTGGTGCAGAGGTGATTCGCATAGAAGACCCTGTCCATAGAGGAAAGTGGGACATCTTGCGAGGCGTCCCTCCGTGGGTTGGCGACGCGCGAGGCCTTGAAGCAGGAGGCGCGTTTAACAACCACAACGCGGGCAAGTTAGGTGTCACGTTGAACCTCAGAGATCCTCGAGCGAAAGAACTTCTCCGTGAACTCGTAGCGGTGAGTGACGCGGTGACCGAAAATTTCGCTGCAGGAGTGATGGAACGCCTCGGTTTCGGGTATGACAGTTTGCGTGATATCCGAAACGACATCGTTTACGTCTCCAACAACGGTTTCGGAGCCACCGGACCATACCGCTCGTTCAAGTCATGGGGTCCCATCGCCCAAGCGGTGTCAGGGCTGACCCACACGTCAGGTTTGCCCGGGCTACCTCCCGCGGGTTGGGGCTACTCGTTCATGGATCACACCGGCGGCTACTACATGGCAACAGCGACACTGATGGCATTACTACATCGACAACGCACTGGTGAAGGTCAATGGGTTGACTTGGCCTGCGTTGAAGCAGCCGGCACGTTGAACGGCGTTGCGACGTTGGATGCAACGGTCAATGAGAGGCCAATGCGACGCCCAGGTATGCCAAATAGCAACCGTTCACAGTCGCCGAAGATGGCACCCCACGGAATTTGGCCAACTCAAGGTGACGACGAATGGGTGGCGATCGCAGTCCGCGACGACAATGACTGGAAAGTGCTGTCGGAAGTAATAGCGCAGCCGTGGTCACGAGAAGATCGATGGTTGCGAGCAGAAGCACGTCTGCGCGACGAAGAGGAACTCGAAACGCTTTTAGCAGCTTGGACCGTCACCCAAGACCGACGAGAAATTGCGAATCGTCTTGTCACGGCCGGAGTGCCCGCTGCACCCGTGCTCAAACCACAAGAACGAATCGAGTTTGATGAAAGAACCGAGGATCTGTGGGTCACCGTTGAACACAGCGAAATAGGGCTATCAAAAGTCGAGGGCTTACCAGTGTCATTGTCCGAGACGCCTTGGTCAGTTACGCGAGGAGCGGCCTGCCTAGGGGAGCACAACCATTACGTGTTCGGTGACTTGTTAGGTCTCAGCGAACAGGAAATCGAGTCACTCCAAGAAGAGGGAGTCATCTAACCATGGCATCAACTGTTCATCAGTCAGTCCTGGCGGGATACAGGGTCATAGAACTGGCATCTGAACGATGCGCCCTCGCGGGGAAACTGTTGGCTGACATGGGGGCAGAGGTGATCGTCGTCGAACCTCCCCAAGGATGTACGACACGATCGTGGGAACCATATGCCCGAGATGAGATAGGGCTCGAAAATTCTTTGCACTGGTGGCATTACAACACTTCAAAGAAGTCCGTGGCGCTGGACTTAGACACAACATCTGGGGCTCAAAGATTCAGGCATCTAGTTGCTAGTGCTGATGTCGTGATCGAAGCAGAGCCTCTGGGGCGACTCGAAACACTATCTCTGGACTGGAATCAACTCCACGCCGGTAACAATGAACTGATTTGGACGTCAATCACCCACCATGGTCGCGATGGTAACGACCCTCCTTCCACCGATCTGACCTTGTTGGCCGAGGGGGGACCGGTTTGGTCGTGTGGTTACGACGATCACGAGATCGCCCCGGTTCGAGGCGGAGGTAACCAGGCTTTCCACACTGCTTGTCACTATGCAGTTCCATCAATTCTCGCCGCTTTGATGTGGCGAGAGGGTTCAGGCAAAGGACAACTGATCGATGTGTCAATGTTGGGTGCCGCGAATGTAACCACTGAATTCGCGACCCTGTATTGGTTGAATGCCGAACGACAAGTGGAACGCCAAACTGGGCGCCACGCCCTCCCCATGATCACGGAGTCGACACAAATACAGTGCGCTGACGGAAAATGGTTCAACACCGGTGTCCCTCCGAGGAACAAGCACGAATTTCAAGCGCTTAGAACTTGGATTGAAGAGTTGGGGCTTGTTGATGAGTGCACGGCATACGAGATTTTGAAGCTCGGAGACCAATTTGAGCGAATCGGAGTGCTTGAGCTTGACGCCGATCCGCTTGCCGGGGAGGTTTTTCAAGCCGGAAGAGAGGCAATTGAATTCTTGGGTGAACACTTGTCTGCCTATGAACTATTTGTTGGGCTGCAGCAGAGAGGCATGGCTTGCGGCATCGTTTACTCACCAGACGAAATGATTAACGACCCGCATTTCGTTGAACGAGCTTTCCCCGAAGAAATCTTCTATGACAGCCACGACACGAGTTACACGCATCCAGGTGCACCATACAAGTTCTCTAAAACACCGTGGGCTGCTACCCGCGCCCCCCGCCTCGGAGAACATCAGAGCGTCGTAGAGGACTTATCCGACTAGATGTCAGCGGCTTCCGCTCTTTCGGTGGCGTGGGACCTGGCAGCTTTAGACAACTCTCTTACTTCAGCTCTCTCTTCGTCGGTCAAACAGTCAAAATCCGGAGCATGAAGCCGGTCTGTCAGAGTCTCGATTTCGTCTCTCGCTGATTCAAGGTCGCTGACATCTGGGTATGGTTTCGGCCAACCAAAAAACTCTGCGTTCCATTCTCCGGCTGGGCCGCTAAGGATCGCCTCCAAGGGACCCATACCGAGGGACTGAACAGCCACAGCGTGACGCCCGAAGCGAAGCTCACGCATACATTGAGCCAATTGAAAGGTTCTCGCCGGGCCGGTTTCGCTTGGGAGTTCTTGATCACGCCAACCCACGAAAGTCGGTGCTCCGTGAGGTGCAGCGTGATCGACTATCCGGACGAGAAGTTCACCCAGCCGCTCGTTGCCTTCAAAGTCCGCCAACGCTTGGGTTCCGTACTCCTGACAGATTCTTGCGTACACCTTGCCGCCGTCGATCGGGTCAAAGGCGGCGCGACCTTCTTCAACCATCGATCGCATGTGGTCTGGATTCCAGAAGAACGCTGCAGCCACAACGTTGTCGGCAGGGCAGTTACCTAAGACGCCCAAGCGACCGACCGCGTAGGCTCCTTGCCCGTCTCCCATTCCAGCTTCAGCAGCCTTTTTCCGGGTGGAAGGCGCCATTAACCAAGCCATTGCCAACATTCCCAACGAGCCCCGCATGCTGCGGGCGACAGTGATGTTATCCATGATCTCGACGCTACTCAGTTATCGGCTTCTATGCATTTCGCTGGCATCGCTATCCCTGTATGCGAAGCAAATCGACGACGAAGATCAATGGAGTGTCAGGACCAATAGATGACCCCGACCCTGTATCGCCGTAAGCCAGATCGCTAGGGATCTTCAAAAGTCGGCGACCTCCCTCACGCATGCCGACGATCCCCTGATCCCAGCCTTGGATGACCGTGCCGACACCGATTTGAGTGGTGAATGGACGACCCCTATTCCACGAAGCGTCGAAGATCGTGCCGTCTGTGAGCGTTCCGAGATAATGGACAGAAACTGTGTCGCCGGGTTCCACCACATCACCGTCGCCTTCCGACAAATCCTCTACTCCAAGAACATCGCCTACTTCGGTGACGGTCGGGATTGAAGGAGGAGAGACGTTGACGATGGCGATGAGATCGACAGCGAACACGAGGGTCGCGTCGGGAGGTATAGCTGACCCCGCTCCGGCGGCTCCGTAAGCAAGGTTCGGAGGAATAACCAACAGCCGGCGACCTCCCTCACGCATGCCGACGATCCCCTGATCCCACCCAGGGATGACAGCACCCATCCCTATCGGAACAAAAAAGGTTTGGTCACGATTCCAACTAGCGTCGAATTCGATGCCGCCGTCGAGCAGCGCTCCCACGTATTTGACCTCAATGAGGTCTCCGACTCCCACGGTCTCTCCAGACCCCGACACGATGTCTTCAACCACTAGGCCAGACGGCTCTGTTGCATCTGGGGAAACCGTTATCGACGGTTTCCCATCGCCACTCGACACCTCTGCCCATCTTTCGACAGACGGAAGCGATGACGAAGTTTCGGACGGGGCACTGGTAGTCGATTCGGAGGTTCGCGGGTTATCAAGAACGAGTTCTTGTTCAGAATTGCCACAACCGGATGACAAGAGTGCAAGGGCGAGGGCAGTAGAACCGAAGATGAGGCGCATACCTTGCAGGGTATGGGCACAAGTCCAGCAATCATCGGAGAACCACTCAACGACCTCGGCGGGGCACAGGTACCGCGCTTTTCACCCAGTCTGGATGCCAACCATCCGACCTAGACCGCAGAAGTGGTGACATCGATGGAATACCGAGGCAACATAACGGTGTGGATTCACCCTTGGCACCAATTTTTGAACCCGATGCGGTTACCCCAGCATGGGTTAGGAAAGCTCTCGGTCGCCCAGTTGAATGTGTTGACTGCGAGCTTGAACCGATTGGTACCGGGCAAGTAGGTGCGAACTATCGGGTACACCTTGATTGGGAGGACGATGACGGGCCGGAAACGGTGGTTATCAAATTCGCGGCCAGCGATTCGCAGAGTCGAGCTACCGGAATTCAGACGGGAACATACCGCCGTGAAGCTGAGTTCTATCGTCTGCTCGCCCCCACAATCGAAGTAGCGGTTCCATATGTCTATTTTGTTGATTTTGTTCCAGGAACAGCCGATGTCGTCATAGTCATGGAGGACCTGGAACCTCGAAAGCAAGGAGATCAACTTCAAGGATGCGGTCCCGATGAAGCGACACTTGCCCTGTCAGAAGCAGCAAAGCTTCACGGTGCTTTTTGGGGAAAACCAGAATTGTTTGATCTTGACTGGGTGAGCAGGCGGACCCCTGAACAAGTAACGCAGACCATTGAATT
>JASMKJ010000360.1 GCA_030749275.1 Acidimicrobiales bacterium | reverse complement strand
TCGGGCCGCTTCGGTAAATTCCCAAGTTCGTTTGCTTAAGATCTCAGCGCGGACGAGCCGCGCGTAGTAGGGCATACCTAGGAACGCAAGCACTACCACGACGTTGAGCTCTCCAGGGCCAACAGCAACGACAACCATCATCGCAAGCAGCAGAGTCGGGATCGACTGCACGACCTCCAGGATCCTGAGAAGAATCAAGTCGGCCAACCCACCGAAGTAACCAGCGACTGTGCCAATGGTCACGCCGGAAATTAGGGCTACGCCAACGGCAGCTACTGTGATCCGTAGGTCGAGCGCTGACGCGGCTACCGTTTTCGAGAAGATATCTGATCCAACCTTGTCGGTGCCGAACCAGTGCTCCCAGCTAGGACCCTCCAGAAGTGGCCCTGCAAGCACAGCGGCGGGGTCATAGGGGACTAGGAACTTGGCAAAGAACGCAACCAGGGTGAAGAACCCGACGATAACGACTCCGCCGACAAGGCTCCTACTCTGACCCAACATGTAGCGGATCTTTCCGAGATAGGTCCGATCGGACGCCAGAAGCTCCGACGTGCCGGGTTCGCCGCCTGAAAGGAGTCCGTCGGTCATTTCTTGCACGTTGAACTCCTGATCATCTCGTCCTCGGATCGATAGCCATGTAGACGAGGTCGACCAGAAGGAAGGCGAGCACATACGCGACCGACGCCCAGATCACAAACCCCTGGAGCGCGGTGAAGTCAGATTTGATTATTGAATCGAGTCCGTACTTGCCTACCCCCGGCCAGTTAAATATTGCCTCGATTAGGACGGCGCCCGTGAACACAAAGCCCACGATGGTGCCGATCATCGTGATGATGGGCAATAGCGCGTTCTTCAACGCATACCGAAAGTAGATAACTTTCTTCGGGATCCCCAGTGCCTTTGGCGTTCGGATGTAGTCGGATCGCATCACCTCAACCATCGACGCCCTCGCCACCCGGGTGATGGGTGCCATTATCACAATCCCCAATGTGGCCCCTGGCATGATGAGGTGCCGGGTCGCCAACCACCACATGGAAAAATCACCACGAAGCAGGCTGTCGAGCGTGTATAGCTCAGTAATCCCCTCAGGTGCTGCCGCCCCGAGGGGCAGACGGCCTACCGGGCCTGGCAACCAGCCAAGCCGAACAAAGAAGATCAAGATGAACACAAGGCCGAGCCAAAAGGACGGAAGGGCCATCCCGACCAGAGTCACTCCGCGCACGGTGAAATCGACCGGGCCGTCTCGCTTGACTCCTGCAATGACCCCAAGCGGCACCCCAACGACAACAGCGAATGTGAGTGCGAAGATCGACATTTCTAAGGTAGCCGGCAGGCGGTCCCACAGATCTTTTGTAACGGGTCGACCGGTGACGGTTGATTCACCGAGATCTCCATGGACAAGACCATCGACAAATACCACATACTGCTCCGGGACCGATTTATCGAGACCTAACCGTTCCCGAATATGTTCGCGGAGTTCTTCGTCGGCCTGCGGTGGTACGTAAAGTTCAACTGGGTCGGGTGCGAACACCCGTGACACCAGAAACGTCAGGGTCACGATGCCGATGATGACCGGAACTACCAGAAGAATCCGGGCGAAAAACTGACCCGAAAGACCTGACCGCATCGGAGGTCAACTCAACGCAACAGTGGCGTAAGCCACGGCGCGACTACCCGTCGCGCCGTGGCCCATGTGAATACGCCTCTCGTATCAGTTAGCAGGCCTGAGCAGATACGCACGGAGGTGCGGATCGGCAGTGAAAGCGACGCCTGTAACGTCCGGATGCACCGCTCCCGGCCATCCGCGGACGGCGAGTGGCAGCAACGGAACATCGTTTGCCGCGATCGTTTGAATCTCGCGATATGCGGCAGCTCGGGCGGTAAGGTCGGGGTTGAACCGGTTGTCGAAGTGCAATGCATCAACACGCTCGTTGGCGTAGTGCGAGTTGTTCGCAAAGCCGCCACCGACCAACCACAGCCCCACATTTGGATCAGCGTCGTCTAGCCAGATCGTGCCTGACAAGAACAACAAACCGTCCATCACGCCCTCTTCACCCGCAATGCGAGCAGCCCTCTGTTCGCCGTACTCGGTTGCGGGCAACGGCTTCAGACTGACATCTATACCAACCTCGCTAAGGCTTGCCTTGAGGAATAGTCCGATGTCCTCCCACCCCTCTTTACTGCTGTCATAGTAGAGATCGGTGGCGAAGCCGTCAGCTAAGCCCGCCTCTTCCAACAGTTCGCGAGCTCGGTCGAGGTTGGTGTCATAGATGTTCCAGGCGGGAATGAACGACGGGGACGCCGGATTCACCAAGGAATACGCTCTATTCGCTTCCGAAAATGCGTTATCTACGATGGTCTTGTAAGGCGTTGCATAGGCAACAGCCTGACGTACCAAGACGTTGTCATACGGCGGGTTGTTGGTGGGGAAGTCCAGTCGCCAGATGTCCGGAATATCAGCGTTCACAACTTTAAACCCGGCCT
>JASMKJ010000359.1 GCA_030749275.1 Acidimicrobiales bacterium | reverse complement strand
CGCCACGATCGTAAAGAGCGCCCGCGAAAACGTCGTCTGCTCCATATTCGCCGCGGTAGCCACCGGGCATGGCATGAATATCGACATCCCACTGATACCAAGGCAACTCAAGGTTCGGGTTTAGTTGGAGTGATCCGATCGGATTTTCGATTTTCGCTGCATCGCGAAGCTCTTCGGCCTGTCTTTCGATGCAATCGGCAACTGTTGACCACAACAGATGTTGGCTTGTACGCCGCAACGAACTCCACAGTTGGTAATAAGCCATTTGACCCAAAGACTCTCGAATTTCATGTCGATCTTGAGGGGCTTCACCTCGGTCTTTTTCCCAGTCAGGTCTAGCTTTGTGTTCATATAGTTCTCGAACCCCCGGCGTGACTCTGTTGGCAATATGTGATTTGAGAGCTTGAACGAATCGTCCCCGCGATTTTTCTGCTTCGTTTTCTATGGGAAGCATGGGGTGAACGTGCTGGCTCATGATTTTGTTCCAATTTCGGAAAAGGCTCGGTCCACTACTGCCAAATAAGCGTCGGGCGATTCATCGTTGACAATTTCTTCGCGCATTTCTTCCAAGACCCGAAAAACACGGCCAGCGAACGTCGTTGCGTCCTCTAGTCGCTGTTTCTCATCACTCGAACTGAGTTCATATTTTTCTGCGAAGTCATCGCCTACTAAGCCTTCGTTGACAAGAACTCTTTCCAAGGTGTCTATTCGTTCGGTCAAAGCCCAAACCTCTGCGGCCAAAGCGGTAACGATTTGAATCATCGCGTCCGATGCCCCGCCGTCATCGAAGTAAGTGGGCCGTGAGCCTTTAGCTTTTGCGGGGAAAATACGGCCCTCATTTGGCGCAGCTTGGCTTGAAGATCGTGCGCCGTCGTCGCGCGCCATGTTGACCTCCAGAAATTGCCGCTGTTACCTCGGAGCCTAGTCGGCTGAAGTCTTGCCGGTATCTTGCGTGGACTGTCGTTTCGATATGGGTGTGAGGGCAACAGCGATTGGGGGCCTCAGCTAATGTCGGATCAGAGCTGAGGTAAAGGACCGGTGATGACGGATCGCAAATCGTTTTGGGCGTGGTGCATGGAGTCAGAAGAGCCGACCGATGCCGACAGAACACAACTCGCGAAAGACTTATCTGAGCGATACGGAACGGCGGTCACCGCCCACCCGGTTCCCAAAGCTGAGGACGCCGAACTGCGGGCACCGCGAATCAAAATTCCGGATCCGATCAGCGACTGGTGTTCCACTTCAACTTATGAACGTGCCGCTTACGCCTATGGTGCCCACTTCACAGAACGAGTGCGAGCCTTCAACCTCGAATTTCCAAACCCTCCGGACGTGGTAGCGCACCCCCGCACCGAAGACGAAATCGTCGCAACATTGGATTGGTGCGACGCAAACCAATACATAGCGGTCCCATATGGTGGCGGTTCCTCTGTCGTGTGGGGTTTGAATCCCCCTGAGGACCGCGGACCGACCGTCATCATCTCCTTAGATCGACTCGATCAGGTCATCGAAGTC
>JASMKJ010000358.1 GCA_030749275.1 Acidimicrobiales bacterium | reverse complement strand
GGAGTCGAACACTTCTTCGGTGTGCAGCAGCCGCGGTCTTGCGCTCCGCGGTTCAAGAAAATCAGCTATTTCCGCCCATGAGATCCCGATGGCAGGTGTCCCAAGAACATGAAAAAGACCGCTACTTGTATCCAAAGACAAATCACCTTCAGATGCCTCCAAAAGCTCAGCTGCGATCTTCTTCGCTTGTTCGACCAAGGCGAGCGAAGATTGCCACATAGCGGAGCCGGCTAATTGCACTGACCGTGAACCACCTGTTATGCCACCCTGAGGAATTTCGTCCGTGTCTCCATGAACGACCTCAATATCTGCCATCTCCACCCCGGTCGCATCGGCAATCAGCATCGCCCAAGCTGTCTCGTGACCCTGACCGTAAGGAGAGGAGCCCGTTCGAGCCAAGAGTTTCCCACCCCTCAAGAGCTCTACGCCCCCATATTCTGAACGACCCATTCCGGCGGTTCTCTCCACGTAACTTGCCAAGCCGATGCCCAACAGTCGCTTGTCACCCCTAGAACGACGATGCGCTTGATCATTTCTGAGGTCTGCGTAGCCGCTAACAGAAATAGCCGCATCCAGGCTCGCCTCGTAGGCGCCGCTATCGTACGCGGACCCGGTCTTCGTTACTAAAGGAAAATCCTCGGGCTTCAAGAAATTGCGGCGACGCAGCTCCGCCGGGTCCATTCCGATTTCTAAAGCGAACGCGTCGATGGCGCGCTCAATTGCCGCAGCGGCTTCGGGTCGTCCAGCCCCCCGATAGGCACCTGTCGGGGTGGTGTTGGTCACGACCGAAACGGCGCTAAAGCCAACGCTTGGAATGTCGTAGCATCCGGTCAACATCGCCCTCGCGTTAGCTGGCAAACCAGCACCGCCTCCCGGGTACGCACCCGCTTCTTGAACTACGTGAAGGTGGTAGGCAAGAATTTCCCCCTCCTTAGTTCCGCCTATCCGGCAATACTGAACTTGCCCCCTGCCGTGCCCAAGGCCCACCATGTCGTCGCTGCGACTAGGAACCCAAACAACAGGCCGTTCGACTCTCTTAGCAATCCAACCCAAAATTGCCTCTTCGGGTGATGGACGCGCTTTGGCCCCGAAACTTCCTCCCACGTCGCGAGAAACAACCCGCACCTGGTCCTTATCGATCTCAAGAATCGAAGCAATGATTGAACGAACCGGATGTGGCCCTTGCCCCGCGTTGAAACAGTGAAGTCGACCATCGGCGCCCCACTCCGCTGCCGCGACCCGAGTCTCAATTGGTGCTGGGGCGAGCCTATTGTTTACCGTTCGCACCTCGGTTACCACTTCGCATGACTCAAAGTCGGCGACCAGTCCCTCAGCCTCCATCCGACACACCACGTTTCCCTCAGCCGTACCCTCGAAGAGCAGAACATCACAATCCAGCGAAGTTTCGGGATCAACCACAGCGTCGAGCGGTTCGTAGTGAACCTCAATCAATTCAGCGGCGTCCATTGCCGCTGCAGGAGAATCAGCGACAATCGCGGCAATAGGCTCCCCGACGAATCTGACCCGCTCATCCGCCAGAAGTGGCCGCACCATAGCTTCGTCGAAAAGTGGGTTAGCTGACGGATACGGGCCAATGTCAAGATCCGGATGTGTGAATATTTCGATGATCCCTGGCATCGAAACCGCAGAAGACACATCGACTGAACAGAGTTCGGCATGAGCGTTCGTCGAAGTCAGGTAATGCACGTACGCAGGGTTATCGAATTGAAGATCAGCGACGAACTCTGAAGTTCCCCTCAGCAGGGGTTCATCCTCACGCCTTGTTACTGCTGTGCCGCGTAGAGCCATAATTTCAAATCTCCAGGACCTAAAGAATCAATCTCAAACCGATGATGGTTCCCTATCCCAGATATCATGGCTCAAGTACGGTGCAGCGATGCAGCGAAGCCCGGTAAAAATCCGGCACTGTCCCGCAACGGTGATGTCTCTTCGGAGAACGAGTCCGGTCGCCTGAATCAATGCCTCGCACGACGATTCTCGAGGAAGAAGCGTTGTGTGGCAGGTCCCCTGCCGCTCCGCTCTCGGACGACAGGAAGACCAAATGAACAAAGTCGCAGCCCTGGTCCTCGCCCTACTGCCTTTATCTGCGTGTGGTAACAGCGTGCAGGTACCAGGGGCGAACACCTTCGAGC
>JASMKJ010000357.1 GCA_030749275.1 Acidimicrobiales bacterium | reverse complement strand
TCATTCGGGGGGCGTTGTCCGAAGCACACCACTGTCCAACAAAGCTGAATAGGTCGAACTGTCCATTTCAGCCAGTTGAAGTGCAGCGAATTCGTTGTGCTCGCCCATGGTGGCAGCGGGTCGACGCATTGTGGCTGGTGTCAGCGCTAGGCGAGCAGCGAAACGCGGCCACACATGCACTCCTGCTTCGGGGTGTTCGAGGGGAACAAAAAATTTGATGTTGTTCAGTTGCGGATCATTTACTACGTCCGCTGCATCGAAGACCGCGCCTGACGGCACGCCAGCTTCCTGAAGTTCCATCATCAGAGAATGATCGTCGCAATTAATGGTGAAAGCTGAAAGTCGGGCATCTATGTCGTCGTGACGTTGCCATCGCTGATCTGTGTCGAGTTGTTCGAAATCCTTCCACCCCGTGACCTTGCAGAGAGCAATCCAAGACTCGTCGTCAACAACAGATATCGCTATCCAACGGTCGTCGCCTCGGCATCGGTAAACCCCCTGAGGCGCCCGTCCGAGTCGTCGATTCCCCCACCTTTGGGATACCACCCCAATCTGGTTTGCCACCACGTGTTGACCGATCATGTTGATTGCTGTTTCGACTTGGGCTACTTCGACGGTTTGTCCCGTTATCCCGCAGCATTGGCGATCAAGGAGCGCAACGAGGGTTGCCGCGGCGGCGTGTAACCCTGCGGTTGGGTCAGGCCAAGCAATCCCACACTTCCATGGAATTTCCTCCCGATAACCAGTGAGCCAAGTGTGACCTGCATGGCCATCAATGGTGGGACCGTAAGCCACCCAATCCTTATAAGGTCCCGACCTCCCATAACCGGGCATGGTGATGTACGTCAGATCAGGGTTGTGGGATTTGAGCGCAGTTTCGTCGAGACCAAAGTTAGGCATCACCCTCGGCGCAAAGTTTTCAATTACGACATCCACCTTTGACAGCATTTGTATGAAGAAATTTCTTCCTTCTTGTTTGTCTAATTCGATGACAGTTGAAAGCTTGTTGTTGGCATATTTGTTGTGGAAACCGCTTCTGTTCCAAGGTCGTTCGCCTGCATCATCATCCGGAAAGAAATGGGTTGAGTTCACGTAGCTCTGCGGGACCTCTAGAGGGGTACGGGTCCACGGAACTTCGGTCATCAACACTTCTGCCCCTAAATCAGCAAGGATCCGCGCCGCCAGAGGTCCCGCCCAAACCCTGGTCATGTCAAGTATCCGCAGCCCAGCCAACGGTCCATCTGCAATATGAGCCAGCGGTTCGCTATTCGACGCGAAGGTCCCGCTTCGTTTCTTGGGTCCAAGTTGCCATCTGTGGTGACTCAGCCGAAAAGGAGGACCCGGGATCTTGATCCCATCGTTCCCGGACTCCCAGAACTGTCGCTGTTGGAGGTGTGGATCCTCGAGAAGATCGTCAATGTTCGCTATAGGAGCTACCGGTAGCCGCAACGCCTGAAAGAGCTCCACCAATTGGGTCCTTGGCTGGGTTTTCAAATAGGGAACTAACTGGCTGTCGAGAAGTTCTTGGTTGGTCATGACGTCGTAGATGGTTTCGACATCGGGGTGATCAAGCAACGGAGTCAGTCCAGTCACTTCTAAGAGACGCTCCATCTGGTCGCTTTGGCTGATCGCCAAGCCAATCCAACCGTCGGCACACTCATACGCGCCGATCGGAGTTCCCGGACCGCTGTATCGGTTGCCCATTCGATTGAGTATCGAACCGTTGTGGGTGTATCGAAGGAGACTGAACTGATGCAGCGCCGCCAGGACTTCTTGATGCGTTGTTTCTACAAGTTGGCCATGGCCCGTACGCGCCCGCGTCATGAGAGCGGCGAGCGCCCCGATGAATCCTGTGACACCTGCAGCCATATGGACGAGATCAGCGACACCGTTGAGGGGTTCGCGTTTGGGGTCACCACTAAGCCTCAGATGTCCGGCGATGGCTGCATCTACTAGATCCGTTGATTTCCAACTCGAGTACGGACCTTGAGTCGCAAACGGCGAAATACGAAGGACGACCTGCTGAGGGTGGGCGGGTTCATGGGGTGTCCTGATAGGGCCCGAACCCGACGATTGAATCACGACGTCCGCTTGATCTGACAAATCCACATCACTGACGTGCTTTGATCCATCGAAAAAGAGGTGCGGCCCCGCTTCGTTGTCACCCGCTAGCACGTGGACCTCGCTGCCGTAATCGGCAAACAGCTTTCCTGCGTACGAACCTGCAACAGAGTTTCCGATTTCCATCACAAGCAGAGATTCAAGAGCCGTCGCTGCCATCACATTCAATTCGCGTCGATCAGAGGCCTATATCCCGTTGAACTAGCTCTTAAGAGGAGGTCAGCGGGCAGGCCCGGGGCTATGGGTGACACCACAGTCATGGCCTTTGCCTGTGCCTCGGTGACTGCTTCGTGACTCGAAATGGGTCGCTCTGTCGCGGCTCGAATCCATTCGGTCGGATCAACGGGAACCACAGGTGAGTCTGATGACAGGGTCACTCGAATTTCACGTTCGACCAGTGACGAAAGCGGCCACAGCCAATCGTGTTCAGTGGACGACAACTCCTCGACGTATTTCTCCAAGCGATGAACGAGGAACGAGGGTTGGGTGCAAATGGACACCCCAGCGGACGCCACTCGGTCTAGCTGTTCGGGTAACGCCAGTGAGCAGTGTTCGAGCCGATGTCGTGTAGCTCTCGGTGTCGGCAATGCTTCAAGGGCGCGGAGCGCTACTTCGAGCATGTCGATATCCATGACATGAACCGCCACGGGAAATCCCGCGTTGTGTGCCTTTCGAACGACTTTTTCTAGATTTTGTTTTAGGGCCAGGTCAGGCATCACCTTGGCATGGCCGATCTCGATGCCATCGTGAGTTTCACCGAAATGCAAACCGTCGAGACGATCTGCCCCAATCATGGCGGTCATGCGCGGACCGTTGCACTCTGTTCGTATCTCGCCCAAGACTTCTATAGAGCCTCTGTTGTTGGTGTGAGTCGCATCAGTCAACGCCACAAGCCCGACGTCTCTCCATTCATCAAAGATGACTCGGGCGATTCGTTTCAGATCGTTGATATCAATGTTCGGTACTTGATCGAGAACGTCTTGACGTTCGACCAACAATCCGTCTGTGTAGTCATCGGCTTTCAATGCCGAGGCTGCCGCAGTATTGACAACAGCGACGTGTCCGGTTCGGTCGTGCAGTACTGCGGGAAAATTTCCTGTAACCCGATCAAGCTCTGATTTGGTTGGGTGTCGTCTCTCTCGGAGGAGGCTCGGGTCGTGACCCCAAGCACGGATCCAACCATTCTCTCCTGGCGATGCGGAATCGATTAGCTGGAGTAGGTCGTCGATGGAAGCTGCCTCGGACAAGTCCTGTGAGCAACGCGTCGCCAAGGTGGAAAGAAGATGAAGATGGTCGTCGCGCCAACCGGGTTGCAGAAATTCGTCTGCTCCTAATTCCAGGATTTCATCGGCTTGTTCGGTGCTGCTATCCAGTTCGCGGACGACTCCGTCGCGCACCATGAGATTTGATGCTACGAAACCACTCTTGTCGAAGGTATGGACCTTTCCTCTCACGAGGAGCGAGGTCATCGGCTTTAGATACCTAGCTCTTCGAGCATTGGAATCAAGTCTCTTCTGAGAAGTTTTCCTGTTGAAGTTCGGGGTAGTTCTTCCATGAGTTCGACCGCTTCAGGTCTTTTGAAGGGGGCAAGTTTTTCTTTGGCGAATGCAACTAAGTCTTCGCCGGTAACTCCGCTCCCTTCGCGCACAACGGCTGCTGCCACTACCCGCTCACCCCATTCCTCAGAAGCCACTCCTACGACTGCGCATTCCAGAACAGCGCCATTTTCGTACAGCACAGCCTCGACTTCATCAGGTGAAACGTTCTCTCCACCTCGAATGATCATGTCCCCTGTGCGTCCACCAAGAAATAGATAGTCGTCTTCGTCGAGGTAGCCGAGATCACCGGTGTGGACCCAACCCTCATCGTCTACCGTGACGCGGGTTTTTTCTTCGTTGCCCCAGTACCCATCCATGGCCCGGAAGGTTCGAAGCTGTACTTCACCGAGGGTCCCTGCTCCTACCGGGTTACCGTCTTCGTCAACCACTCTTACTTCGACATCGTCGAGTACTTGGCCTACCGAGGCCAGCCTCTTCAGCTTCAGGGCTTGTTCTTCTTCGGTGCCTTCCACCCGATGGTCGTCGGGATCGAGAACAGCAACAGTTGAAGTCGTTTCGGTTTGGCCGTACGCGCCTGCGAACGAAACATTGGGCGGGAATTCACCGATTGCTCTTCGTATGACCGATGGTGGCATCGGAGCTGCGCCGTAGGTGATCGCTTCCATGCCCGAAAACGCGTCTGCTGAGAAGTTGGGGGCTTCCATAACCCTGCCCAACATCGTGGGAACCAAGAACGCGTGAGTGACTGAATGCTTTTGGACAGTGTCAATCCAAGCTGAGGCTTCGAATTGAGGGAGCAGAACCACCACACGGCCGCTGTAGAGAGCGTTGAGCATCGAGGTGACACCGGCTATGTGGTACAGCGGTGCTGCTAACGCCATTTTGCCCATGTCTTCGCCAGTGGCGGCGTCGTTGGTGCCCATCACGTAACCGGTAATCGCACCGTTTGTGAGCTTGACGCCTTTCGGGAGAGAAGTCGTTCCACTTGTGTAAAGAAGGGCACACAGGCCATCCGGATCAACGTCTTCTGGAACTGGTAACTCGAAGGCATCGTCACGGGCTTGGGCGTAGGAGCTTTCCTCGTCAAGCATAAATACTTGTTCAACACTGTCGGGTCGATTTTCGTCTACGAGATCTCGGTAACGACTTTCGGTGAACAGAACCTTGACTCCACTATCTGACATGAGGTGTGCTGCTTCTTCAGCGCCGGCACGGAAGTTCATCGGCACGATGGTCGCCCCTACGAACGCAGCGCCGAAAATTGCTTCGACGCATTCAACGCTATTGGTCGCGAAGACGCCGACGCGGTCACCTGCCTCTACCCCGAGAGTTGTGAGCAACCCGGCAGCTTTACTCACATTCTCCAAAAGTTCGCCATACGTCATCTCGCGCGCGATGCCTCCATCGCTCTCGGTTGAGGTATCGATAAGGATTATCTGCTCTGCGGCAATAGACGCTGGCATGAAAAGCAACATTCCTAGATTCACGGTTTCCCCCTGTTCTCTCAAGGAATAATCGCGGATGAAAGCACCCGCGCGCCAGATATGAGCGATGTTTCCTTGGACTAACCCATATGACCGGGTCCTTCGACACGGGTTATTCTGCATTTATGGCAAAGGACATTGAATTTTGGGTTGACCCTATATGACCGTGGTGTTGGGTGACGGCTCGTTGGGTCGTCGACGAAGTTGCGGCTGAACGTGATCTTTCGATCACGTGGCAACCGATCAGTCTTCTCTTCAAGAATGAGCCCCCTGAGGACAGTCCGTATTATCAATCCACAGCGACAACGCACAAGATGTTGAGGGTGATGGAGGCTGTGCGGGCTGCAGGCGAGGAGGACAGGGTTTTTGATCTTTACTGGGAGTTGGGTAGCCGCATCCATCATGATGGGGATCGAGATTTCGATGTCGCCGAGGCGTTAGCGACAGTCGGGTTGGATGTCGGGTACGCGGGCGCTGCAGATGACGAGAAATGGGATGCCGCCATCAGAGAGAAAATGGATGATGGTTTGTCATTGGTCGGCGACGACGTTGGAACACCAATAATCGCCTGGAACCGGGATGACGGTGATCGCGTGGCATTGTTCGGACCCGTCATTACGAGAGTGCCAAGTAAGGATGACGCACTGAAACTTTGGGATGCAATGATCATGCTGGGCGATGTTGACGGTTTCTGGGAGCTCAAGAAAACCCGCACTGAGCGACCTGAGTTCGGCGAGCGTCCAACGTGAATCCCAGGGTCGTTGCGGATCTAAAAGTTATTGACACAGATAGCCACTGGTCAGAGCCATACGACTTGTGGACAAGCAGAGCGCCAAGTAAATGGCGAGAGCGCGTTCCCCAGATGGTTGAACGCAACGGCAAGAGACGCTGGTGGTTTGATGGAGACATCCCCATCGGTCTCCCGATTGCTTCTTCGGTCATTAATCCCGATGGGGAGAAAATTACGGGAACAGCGTTCTTCGATATGGACAATGAAGTGGTGCATCGGGCAAGTTTCGACGCAGAGGCTCGCGTCACAATGCTTGATGCTCTGGGCATTCATGCTCAAATTATGTATCCCAATGTCGCGGGCTTCGGTAATCAGAATTTCCTCAAGTCCC
>JASMKJ010000356.1 GCA_030749275.1 Acidimicrobiales bacterium | reverse complement strand
CAGAATCAGTGAACTCAGCCCTGAGTGTTACAAAGCGGAATGGGAAGGTGATGCAACCGGCGCGGTTGTTGGTGCCAAGTTTCGTGGATACAACGACAGCGGCAGAAACAAATGGGATGCTGGTTGCGTCGTGGTGACCGCTGACCCCGGCAAAGAATGGTCATTTGAAGTACCAGGAGATGACGGCCGCAGCACCCTATGGCGCTACCAGATCGAAGCGACCGCAAACGGATGCCGGGTCACCGAAAGCTTTGACTCACCGATCCTTGACGGAGAGTTCTTCCAAAAAATCAACCGACACAAACTGTTGCTGGACAACATCGCTCAAACTTTGGCGAACCTTAAAGCCGTTGCAGAGGTCTAAACAGCGAAAAACTTTGTGTCGTTCGAGAGTGATTGACGATGACCGGTAACGGAACGCGCTCGAAAAGGAGTGCTCTGCCCGCCGTGTTCAAGGTCGCCTCGTCAGCATCATCTGCACGCGCGCCTGCATCAACCGAAAAGATCAATCAGTGGCGAGCTCGACTCGTGTTTCTCTCAACAGCGCTCGGGGCCTTCCTTGTTACCGCCAACGTCTCGACCATGAACGTAGCGTTCCCGGACCTCGAACAAACTTTCACGACCACTAGTCGAGGTTCACTGACCTGGGCTCTTAACGCGTACACCATTTCGTTTGCAGCTCTACTGATTCCGGCGGGTCGCTTAGCTGACCGATTCGGTCGACGGCGAGTGTTCATGATCGGTCTCGCAATTTTTGCTCTTTCGTCGCTGCTGGTTGGAGCAGCACCAAACTTCCTTGTCGTCATCGGTGCTCGAGTGGCCCAAGGCATTGGAGGGGCGTTACTCACCCCAGCATCACTGGGTTTGCTATTGGCGGTCACCCCTGATTCAGCACGAATGACAACGGTCGCCAAATGGGGATCTCTCACCGCACTGGGTGTAGCGACCGGCCCGGCAGTGGGTTCCCTTATCGTCAACGCGTATGGATGGCGTTGGGCGTTCTTAACTCTTCCACCGTTTTGTTTGCTCGCGTATCTGACTGGCAAAACCACTCTTCCAAGAAACACTCCCAACGACGAAGCACCGTTTCCAGACATCTTTGGAGCCATACTGCTCGCCACGTCCATGGCCTTGCTTGCTTTCTCTATTGTCCAAGTCGGACCATGGGGATGGACGTCACCGGGTGTGGTGATCTCACTGGTGTTATCTCTAGTTTTGCTGGTAGTGACCTTCCTAAAAGGTCTCCGACATAGAGCCCCAGCGATACCCACACACCTCTTCCGCATCCGATCTTTGAACATGGCAAACCTCGCAACGACGATCCAATCCGCGGGACTGTCGGCTTCCATACTCGTCAACATTTTGTGGCTTACACAGGGCTGGGGCTACTCGATACGCACCGCAGGGTTAGCTACAGCTCCGCTGCCGATGCTTGTCGCATGCTTGGCTCCTTTTGTTGGAAAACTTGGAACTCGTTACGGGGTGCGAGTCATTGCCGTACCGGGGTCGTTCTCCTGGGGAATAGGTGTGTTGATGTACGCCCTGTTCGTTACCGAAACCCCCAACTATTGGGGCCTATGGTTACCAGCTTCCATCTTGGTCGCGATCGGAGTGGCAACAACCTTTCCCATTGTGAGCGCAGCCGCTGTAAGCGAAGTCCCCCCGGACGACTTCGCGGTTGGTGGGTCACTCAACCAAGTCGGGCGACAATTCGGTTCCACCGTCGGTGTCGCAGCCCTCATAACATTGGTCGGACCTGGGGCAGATGTTGAAGCGTTTCATAATGCCTGGTTCGTGACCGCGGCAACCGGACCTATCGCAGCGTTGGCGGTCTTCTTCATACGCGAACCAGCTTCGAACAGTTAACGACTGATGCAGCGAGACGGATGATCACACCCGAATCTGAAGTATTGGCTCTAAACAGAAAGTTCAGCTGAGGGTTTATCAATCGGCTGAGTCCAGTTTTCAGTCGCGATATCCGTTCCAATCACCAAACGATGTGACGGGCTTACTAACTCTTGGTGTAACCAGCCCGCGGGTGCGCTCAAACGACAGCCAGGTTTCGCATGAAAAACCGTGCCGTCCTCAGTGGCGAAACTCGCTTCTCCTGCGACTAACCAAATCGTCGCATTGAACTCATGCCAATGCAGATCGCTGTCCTCTGAGACTTCGGTGTCAAAAGCGAAGGCATGAAGACCCATATTTTGCGCTTCGCTAAGCGCCTCTTGCTCGGTAATGGGTTCGCCCTGTGTGAACTCAAACTCCATGTCTGCTCCAGTTTCGATGTCGTGCTTTTATAGATTCTGCCAGCAAACGACTCAAACAGGAACCCCATCGGCTTCCTCACTGTCCGACCCTGCCGGTATCCATTGTCTGTATGCGAATACCAGGACCCAATGAACTCACCAGTCACGTACAAGTCGAAATACTTCGACGCTCCATTGCCATGGACAGACCCGGTGCACCCGTCGCAGTTTCCCTGCGACTCACCCGAGAAGAAGCACTCCTCATGCTTGACGGCTACTTAAGGCAAGCCAACGCCGCGTAGATCCGTCCCAGCGAAATTGCTAGAGGGATCCAACTTCCAACGGCGCGGTCGCATCTTGATTCCACTCCAGAAGTGACCCGTCATACAGCGAAATGTTCTCGTATCCCAACACATCTAATGCCAAAAACGCGGTACTAGCGGCAATCCCTCCACCGCAATAAGTGATCAAACGATCGAATCGCTCGGCCCCAGCATCACGGAGCACCCGCTCAAGCTCAACCGGTTGTCGTAGCGCACCACTGACAGGGTCAGTGATCAACGCCGCGGGCACGCTGACGCTGCCGGGGATTCGTCCAGGGCGACCATAATGCTGGCCCAGTCCTTCGAACTGCTCCGCAGAGAGAGCGTTCACTAAACCAACAGCGGGATCGTCGATTGCGTCAGCAACCGTTTCCTTATTAACGACCCAGTCGACCATTTCAGTTGCAACAAAAGTTTGAGGCGGATCTTGTAACACCTCCCCAGTTACTGGATGCCCATCTTGGACCCAGCCACCAAAGGTTTGCTCCAACAGCCGCACGTCAGTGGCTCCCGCTTGACGAAGAGTCCACCAGCAACGATGAGTAACCGGGTGGACGTCACCACCGTAAATCACCAACGTCTGGTCGTTGGACACACCCATCGAACCCAACAGTTGATGAACCTGAGTTGCAGCGAGAGCCGCGAACGGGAACGGTCCATCAGGGTCAGACAAATCGTCGACCATGTGTAGATAACGGGCCCCAGGAATAT
>JASMKJ010000355.1 GCA_030749275.1 Acidimicrobiales bacterium | reverse complement strand
CACCGTGGAGCACTCAAATCAGCACACCCCTGCCGTAGATATTCCAGAGGTCAATCAAAGGTTGTTCAATTAGCAACTGCCGATAGACGCCATGTGGCGCTGCAACGATGACAAGATCCGATTCATCGAGGACTTGCTCCTCGGTGACCAGGCGATCATCAGTTACATAGGGGTCCGCACACAACACTCCCTTAGTTCGGAACATGAGCAACTTGCGCAACTTGTAACTCAGGCTACTGCGATTGTCATCAGTGTCTCCCTTGAATGCCATTCCCAGGATTCCGACTGTCAAGTCGGCGAGTTCGAATCGGCTTTCGAGTCTCTCGATCAGGTAGAGGGGCAAACCCTCGTTGACCATCACGGCCGCGTTCCCGAGAGCGAACGTGTTGCCAGTAAAAGCCAACAATTGCATCGTGTCCTTGAACAGGCAGGGACCCGCGGCAAATCCAGCCCCAGGCATATCGGCAGCCCTCGGATAATCGGCGGTAATGGCTACACGCACTCGCTCGAAGTCGACATTGAACTCATTGGCCATCATCCAAAACTGATTGGCCGCCGCGAACTTGATGTACCGCCAACTGTTCGTAAACAACTTAGCCAGTTCCGCCTCCTCAGGTTCAACTCGAATTGAACGCACCCCTATTGAGTCAAAGAAGGACACCACTCGGTCTGAGACTTCCACTGATCTGGCACCGACAAGTTGCGGAAGCTCTGTGATCTCCTGAAGGGCAAACCCTTCGGCAATCCGTTCCGGACAAAACGCTACCTCTATACCCGGATGATGTTCGGCGAACCAGTGCTCAACCTTACGGGTCACCCCCGGAAAGACAGTCGACCGCAAGATGACCAGTTGTCCCGACCGGAAGAAGGGTGAGAGATCCGACAGAGCCCGAATGATCGCACCAGGGTCGGGGTTCAAGTACTCGTCGACCGGCGTTCCGATAACGATGACCACACACTCGGCTTGAGACAAACAGGAGGGCTCAGCGGTGGCAGTGAACGCCTTGGTGGACACCACTGTGGCAAGGAGTTCCTGCGCACCGGTCTCTATGAAAGGCATAATTGCAGCGTTGATTCGTTCGACCTTGTCTTCATCCAAGTCGAACGCCACTACCTGATGTCCGTGGCTTGCTAGTACCAACCCGAACGGAAGTCCAACGTGTCCGCCGCCACCTACTATCACGACCCTCATGGAGATATCACCACTACTAGAATAGCCTCGAGTGGAGCAATCGAACCGCTGGCCGAATAGAGAGAGTTGCCGTGCACCTCGTCAACGGGCAACTGTTGCCACGTGACCACGATGATCGAACAGACCAGCACTAGAAACAAGGTCCACCTGTCTCGATGCGATTGGGAGAGGCGTGTCGGGTCTTGGCTCTCGGCGATCCTAGGCGACTGCTTCGAATCGAAGTTCAACGAACAGCGTCGCCAGAGAAACCTCTGCAGCCCAGCCCGACCAGATACCCCGGGCGGTAGCACGGAAGCCAATGTCAGCCAACGCAACCTGATGCTCGAAAGCGAAGTCACCGCGCCATG
>JASMKJ010000354.1 GCA_030749275.1 Acidimicrobiales bacterium | reverse complement strand
GATTCGTAGCTTTCTTAACAGTCGACGCACGCCCGCCGGTTTGGCGAAATTGACTGATGACGATTACTTCCGAATGATTTTCGCAGCAGTCGGAGGGGTGATAGGAGCCGTCTTCTTCTTGGTGCTATGGCCCGGACTTTCGAGTTGGATGATCAATTCGGCCAGCGATCTTTTCGAAGTACTTGGGAACAAATTCGGGGACGGTCGAACCGGTCGGCCACTTGATGTCGATTTGCCCAACGTCGTTCAAACTGGAAAGTTTCCGAATTACGGGCCTTCGGGACTGAACTTTTCCATCGGCTTTGCCGCCGTATTTTTCGGTGTTGTGTTCTACACAGCGGCCTTTGTCGCCGAGATTGTCCGCGGAGGGATACTGGCGGTACCTAAAGGTCAAACTGAAGCCGCGGCATCGCTGGGACTTCGCCGTTCGACAGCGTTGCGCAGAGTCATCATCCCTCAGGCGTTGCGAGTCATGTTGCCGCCTTTAGGCAATCAATATCTGAACCTCACCAAGAACACGTCGCTGGCGATCGCCGTGGGATACAGCGACATCGTCCAAGTTGGTCAGACGGTATATAACCAGACGGGCAAGACTTTGCCGGTTGTTTCCATATGGATGTTCTTCTACCTTTCGTGTTCGCTATCCATATCGGTGATTGTCAATTTCTTTAACGTCCGTATGAAGATCGTGGAACGCTGACATGTCCGAAGAAGATCCAATTTCGGTCGCTCTTAAAGAGGAGCAAGTTTCTCCGAACGAAGCCCCAAGGTTGTCGGTGCTGCAGTGGTTTCGAACCAATCTCTTCTCCAATTGGGCCAATGCGATTCTGACCGTCCTGGGACTAGTGGCCGCCTTTTTGATGCTGCGCGGGGTGTTGAATTTCGTCTTCAGTGAGAACCGGGAGTGGGTTGCTGTCCGGACCAATCTTCGGGCTCTCATGACCCTCTCCTACCCTGAATCTCAGTATGTTCGGGTCTGGGTTGCTCTCGGATTTGTTGTCGGACTTGCGGGACTGAGTGCTGGTATCTGGTCTGACTGGGGTGGGGTACCGGTAAGGCGGCTTGCTACTTGGTTGATGGGTGCTGGAGCGTTGATAGCGATTTGTGTGATCGTTCGCGAACCCAGCGTGATCATCGGTACCGATGGAAAGGTCGTTCGCACCATTGAAGGGTCCCCGCTACGTGAGTCCTTCGTGGATGCCATGTTCGATCGATCCAGTTGGTGGATTGCGGCAGTTATTTTGTTGGCCACTGGAGCGGGGCTGTGGAGTAGGTTCAGCAGGCCTGTCCGCGGGCGCTGGCGAAGACTGCGTTCAGAGTTACCGATTACTTCGGTTGTCTTCGTGGGAATCGGGTTAGTCATATTGAGTCTTTGGGTAGTGCCCTACGGGCATTATGCGTTTGTTGATGGCACCTACATCGCTGAATCGGGTACCACGGTTGCGTTTTCGACGCAGATGCCATGGACAGTGATGTGGGTACTTCTCGGTCTGGCGTTTCTTGTCGGTAGGTTCCTTCGTTCAAGTCGATATGTCGGGATGGCGAAGGGTGGCAGCAACATGCTTTGGCTGATTAGTCCCTTCGCTCTTTTCTGGGTTGTGCTGCGGGACCCGGCTTTGGACTATGGCCATGTGTTGTCAACTGATTTGCCGATGGGTCTCGCCTTTGGGCTTCTGGGCGGTGCACTTCTCTGGCTCTTGACCCGAAACAACATCGGAGAGATTGGCCGAATAACAGCCACGGCCCTGCTGGTGTTCGCTGTCTTTAATTGGGTAGCAGCGTTCTTCGGCTGGTACCCGATGCTTCAAAAAGCCAGGATCAGTTTCTTGCTCTTGGCGTTGGCTGCATTGCTTGCTCCCAACTTTATTGGAGAAGTTGCCAAGCGACGTCAGCTAGTTCTTGGCTGGTTGGGGGTTATGGCGCTAGTCCACTACCTAGCGACCATGATCAACACTCCCTCGACTGTTGATCTCCAGTCCGATGAGTTCCTTGGAGGCTTGGGACTCACGCTTTTCGTGGCGGTCATCGTCGTGATCCTGTCGTTTCCCCTGGGAGTACTGCTTGCTTTGGGACGCACTTCTAAGTTCCCGATTTTCCGCATGTTGTCGACCAGCTACATAGAAGTCATTCGTGGCGTCCCGCTTATCAGTGTTCTAATTTTCTTCTCGGTCATGGTTCCGCTCTTTTTGCCTGACGGAATGGAATTAGCGGAACTTGCAGCTGTGTTGACCGGATACACGTTGTTTTCGGCGGCGTATCTAGCCGAGAATGTCCGAGGGGGCTTGCAGTCGATTACCAAAGGTCAATATGAAGCGGCCGACGCGATCGGCTTAACATCCGCGCAACGAACGGGATTTATTGTCCTGCCTCAGGCGCTGACGGTCTCGATTCCGCAGCTCGTGGGCCAAGTCATCTCCTCTTTTAAAGAAACGTCGCTTCTGGCGATTATCGGCCTCTTTGATTTCTTGCGAGTTGCTAACTCCGTCATCCCGGCTCAGAGTGAATTTATGGGTGTGAAGCGGGAAGGCATTCTTGTTGTAGCGATGATCTATTTCTTCTTTAATTTCATTATCTCCAAATACAGCCAGCGTCTTGAGCGTCGAGTTGGGCTCGGAGAAAGATGATGACCCGTCCATTTAACTCTCAGATTGGGAGCAAAAAATCATGAACATAGATGATGCAACTACCGCTGCTAACGACAGACTGGCGGATCGCGACGACATGATCGTTTGTGTAGATGTCGACAAGTTCTACGGTGATTTTCAAGCACTAAAGGGTGTAACGGCGACCATCAAAGAAGGCGAAGTCGCTGTGGTGTGTGGCCCCTCGGGTTCTGGAAAGAGCACGTGGATTCGCTGTATCAACAGGCTTGAGGTGCATCAAGGTGGCGACATCGTTGTTGACGGTATTGAACTCACGAATGACCTACGCAACATTGAAAAAATCCGGTCTGAAGTTGGCATGGTTTTTCAGCAGTTCAATCTCTTTCCTCACCTGACGGTTTTGGACAACATCACTCTTGCGCCCATATGGGTGCGTAAGAAGCCCCGAGATGAAGCCGAGAGTATGGCTCGAGCGTTGCTTGAACGAGTAGGTATCCCAGAGCAAGCGGAGAAGTTTCCGGGGCAGCTTTCAGGAGGTCAGCAGCAGCGGGTGGCCATAGCACGATCACTAGCGATGGAACCTCGGGTGATGCTCTTCGATGAACCGACATCTGCGCTTGATCCCGAGATGATCAAGGAAGTTCTTGACGTAATGAAAGAACTGGCGCGTTCGGGAATTACGATGATGGTCGTTACCCATGAGATGGGCTTTGCTCGCGAGGTTGCGGACAGGATCATGTTCATGGAAGGTGGGGAAATCGTTGAGGTGGGGACGCCTGAGCATTTCTTCACTAACCCGACAGAAGACCGGACCAAACTTTTCCTTAGCCAAATTCTGTGACCTGAGTGCGACGAACTGAAGCGTCGCGCTCTTATAGCCGGCGTTAGGTCAACCGATTCGGTCCGAAGTAGTTCAGTCTGCCGGAGCGCCGTACGGGGACTTGGCTTTCTTGTAGCACTCGGGGTGGTAGTGCTCTACCCGGTCCCACTTGTTACTGACGTAAACGTTGCAGATGATCTGGTCGGCACGGATCCTGGCTCGAAACTTGATCAACTCCTCACAGACAGCACAATAAGCGGAATTTCCGGCGTCGACGGTTCTCGTAACTGCACGGCTTCGCCATTTCTTGGTTTTTGTTGCTGTTTTGGCAGCCACGGCTGGTCTCCTGTCGACACGGTCACTATGAGTGCAAATCGCAATTTAGCCACAACACGCGCGAAATAGGTGGATATTCGCGCGATTCGCGCGAATACTTCGCGCGATAAGTGACTAATTAGAACTCCAACGCGCTATTCGCGCGATGTCTATGTGTTTTATGAGGCCGTGTGCGCGAAGTTCGCGCGGAACGCGCGATTAGCGGGCCAAGGGCTTGTACTTAATCGGTTTGGGTCCGGTTTCGTCGCCGAATTCGCGTTGACGAAACTCTTCGTATTCAGAAAAGTTTCCTTCGAACCACCGAACCTGGCTGTCTCCCTCAAATGCCAATACGTGGGTCGCCACCCGGTCAAGGAACCATCGGTCGTGGCTAATAACCACGGCGCATCCGGGGAACGCCCCAAGACCGGCCTCAAGAGCACGCAAGGTGTCTACATCAAGGTCGTTGGTCGGCTCGTCGAGGAGCAAGACGTTGCCACCGGTTTTCAACACCTTGGCGAGTTGAACTCTGTTTCTTTCCCCTCCCGATAGGTCTCCGACCTGTTTTTGCTGATCAGGACCTTTGAAATTAAACGACGCCACGTAACTGCGACCGTTGATCTCTCGGTTGCCGACCTGAACGATGTCAAGTCCGTCAGTTATTTCTTCGTAGACAGTTTGGTCATCGCGTAAGTCATCTCGAGATTGGTCAACGTAAGCCAACTCAACCGTTGTCCCTATAGTGATTTCTCCGGAGTCGGGTACCTCGTCGCCAGTGATCATCCTAAACAAAGTTGTTTTCCCGGCCCCATTTGCACCTACGACACCAACAATTCCGGCTGGAGGCAGAATGAAGGAAAGATCTTCTATTAGGAGCCGGTCACCGAAGCCCTTGACGACGTTTTTTAACTCGATTACCTGATCGCCAAGCCGCCTGTTCATAGGAATACTCAATTCGAGCTTCTCGTCGCGCTGTTCACCCGCCTCGTGTTCGGCCAACAGTTGGTCATACGCGGACAGGCGAGCTTTGCTTTTTGCCTGACGCGCCCGAGGAGAAAGACGTACCCACTCCAGTTCTTGGGCCAGTGTTCGTTGCCGCGCGTTGGACTGTCGTTCTTCTGTAGCGAGTCGCTCTTGTTTCTGCTCGAGCCAGCCGCTGTAGTTGCCCTCATAGGGATAAGCATTGCCGTGGTCTAGTTCGAGAATCCAGCCGGCGACGTTGTCAAGAAAATAGCGGTCATGGGTTACCGACACCACGGTGCCCTCATAGTCTTTGAGAAAGCGCTCCAACCACGCGACAGACTCGGCATCTAGATGGTTAGTTGGTTCGTCCAAGAGCAGGAGATCAGGATGAGCCAGTAAAAGTCGACACAACGCCACCCTGCGCCGTTCGCCGCCAGAAAGTATCGAAACCGAGCTGTCCCCGGCGGGTACCCGTAAGGCCTCCATAGCAATTTCGACCTGGCGTTCTAAGTCCCAAGCGTTCGACGACTGAATTTGATCCTCTAACTCTGCCTGCATCGCGCCAACCTGCTCGAGATCGGCATCTGGGTCGGCCCACATGGCCAACACTTCGTTGTAACGGTCGATCAGGGCGCTGGTCTCAGTAACGCCTTCCATAACGTTGTCGAAAACATTTTTCGTATCATCGAGCTTCGGTTCTTGTTCAAGAAGGCCAACCGAATAACCAGGGGATAGCCGGGCTTCTCCAGTGAATCCGTCGTCCAACCCCGCCATGATTTTCAATACGGATGATTTGCCTGCACCATTGTGTCCGAGTACCCCGATCTTGGCGCCGGGGTAAAACGCGAGAGTCACATCTTTGAGAACCTCGCGATCGGGAGGATAAAACCTTTCAAGATTGCGCATTGTGAAGATGAACTCAGATGCCATTTGTTCCTTCTTCTATGGATGGAGACGAGTGGATCATAAGGGCTACCGACGCAAG
>JASMKJ010000353.1 GCA_030749275.1 Acidimicrobiales bacterium | reverse complement strand
CATGATCGGCAGCATGCAACCACATTTTCCCATTCATGCTCGCCACCTTTGCTGCGCGGATACACATGGTCTATGCATTCCGCTCGACCGCCACAGTATTGGCACTGGTAGGCATCACGCGCAAAGACTGCTTTCCGGTGGAGTGGAGCGCGTCGCCTGTAAGGGGCTGCTACTCGGTAGCGAAGCCGGACGATTGAGGGAACGAACACATCAAGTCGTTCGGAATGGATAATTTGATCGCGTTCGTGAACCATCTCGACCTTTTCCGCTATCAGAAGCAACAACGCCCTTCTAACAGAAACTATAGAAAGAGGTCGGAATCCAACATCAAGTAACAGGGTCCGCTCCGACAGGACTGCATCACCCGCACCGGTCATACGGTTTCTGACTTCCACTTCTTGCACCAATCCAACCAAGCCACAATGTCTTCTCCATGGAGGCTGGGGTTAGTTGAGCCATCGCCTCCGTACATGGTCACTAAGCGAAATTTCAGAAAGCTACCGGCTGGCACCGGCAAGAATGGGGCCTTGCTCCACCAGCGGGAGGGGACCATGCGAAACCAAGTGATGATGGCTACCGGCCAAAGTCGCGGGCGCATAAGGACCGCGCTGGCTGCGGCTAGGAGTAACCGCGTAGCACTTGATGGAGTAGCCACGCTACAGATCCTAATCTGATCTACTACTTGAAACGGCTATCTCCATGCTTCTGAATCCGAGTGCAGCTGCGCCCACGATTGGTGCATCGTGACCGAGTCCGACTGTTGAAATTCTGACACCCTGCGAGAACTCCAGTTGGCAGCGTTGAGCCAATTCCCTATTCGCGGCTCCTAAGAAGTGTTCCCCAAAACCAAGAGCGACAGAGCCTCCGATCAGTACTTGTTCGAGGTTTAATAGGTTCACGACAGACGCGACCGCTCTTCCAACCATTGTTCCTGCCCGGACTTTCTCGCTTGTATCTGCATTGGATGGCTTTGTACCGATACGTCGCTCTATTGCTGGCCCTGAAGCTTCGGCTTCCAGGCACCCTTGGGCACCGCATCCACATTGAGCGCCTTCAGGCTCAACTATCACATGTCCTATGTGTCCTGCATTGCCACTGGCACCGTCTAAGAGCATCCCGTCGACGACGAGACCGCCACCCACTCCCGTCGATACAACCATTGCCAAAAAGTTCCTTAATTTTCTTCCTGCTCCGTACCAAGCTTCACCTAGTGCCAAAGCTTTCGCGTCGTTATCTATGACAACCGAAACTCCTAAAGCGTCTTCAAGCTTGCTTGATAGCGGGAACGAACGCCAAGCAGGGATATTCAAGGGCGAAACCAAAGCCCCATTCGGCGTCATAGGTCCCCCGCATCCCACCCCGCAGATGTCATAGGAAGCCCGGTTCTTGGTGACGGTTCCAATGAGATCGACTAGTTCTTCAAAGAGGGCATCTTGGCTAGTGGTCGACGGCGTCGGAACTTCATCTCGGGCAAGCACACGACCGTCGCTGCTCACCAACCCCGCCGCGAGTTTCGTGCCCCCGATATCGATGGCGAGGGCTATCTGTGTTGACGCGCGGTGACTCAGAGGTCGTCCCTGCGGAGGCGATTGCGCATTCGTTCGGATAAGCCGCCCATGCTTGCGCGCATCTGGCCACTGCGAACCTGGCCGGTCACTTTTTGAAATCCTGCCTTACCTATTTTTCTGAGGTTTCGTTCGATAATGATGGCGCAGACAAACATTGTTAGGAACGCAACGAACGCGAGGCCGAAGTGGACTTGAAGGGCGGCGATGATCCCGACTAGCCCAGCGACCCCGACGATGGCGGCCCATTTGATGTTTCGAAGAGCGTGTCGATACAGGGTGGTCTCTCCGACTTCGCGCGCGAATTCGGGATCGGAGTCATAGAACTCCTTTTCGATCTCATGGAGTATGCGCTGTTCATCGTCAGAGAGCGGCAATGGATCTTCCGTTCGTTGGTTCTACCAGTGTAGGACGACTACCGCTTGAGATCGACATCACCAGCCTCACGAATCACTGCTTTCGGGTCGTCTTTTTGTAAATCCCGGTCCGATAGCAGAATCACCGTAGCGCTCTCTTATGTGATCTATAGCGCTCGAAAGCCGCTTCCAACCTGAAGTTTGAGGTTCGGCTTCTACCAAAGTTAGCTGTCGAGGCCCTACCGGACCCAAGCGACTTAGGCCAACTCCGAGCAGTCTCACGCCCTGATCAAGGTTGATCTGAGCAAGCAATTCGGTGGCCTTTTCAGCTATTTCGGGCAAGGTGTCTACAGGTTCCTCGACAGTTATCGATCTGGTCACATAGGACATGTCGGGACGTCGCACCTTCAGTTGAACTGTGCGGCCGGCGGTACCTTGAGTGCGAGCACGTGCTGAAACAGCATCAGAAAGCCTGATGATTTCGCTTTCCAACACCTCCCTGACATAAACGTCTTCGGGGAAAGTTTCTTCATGACTTATTGACTTTCGTTGTCGGTCAGAATCGACCCGACGAACATCAATGCCTCTGCTGAGTTTGGAAAGATGAGCCCCATGTGAAGCACCGAGCACTTCAATGAGCGCTTCCTTCGGGATCGCTGCCAACTCCCCCACGGTAGATATTCCCATTGACCGTAACTTCTTTAATGTGACCGCCCCTACACCCCACAACGCTTCCACCGGGTGAGCCTCCAAGAAACTCTTCTGATTCTCCTGATGCACGACATATATGCCGACTCCGGGCCGAACCCCTTCAGGTGTTAATTGAGGTTTTGCCGCCACTGAAGCCAATTTGGCAAGCAGCTTCGAATTAGCGACTCCTACCGAACAATCCAGTCCGACGCTTTCATAGACATCGCTTCGCAGTTGCCAAGCAATCTCTTCGGAGCTTCCAAACAGTCTGTGGGCCCCTCCGACATCAAGAAATGCTTCGTCCAAAGCAATGGGTTCCACGGCCGGTGTAACCGAATGGAAGATCTGGTGAACCTGTTGAGAGATCTCTCTGTAACGAGAAAAATTCGATCGCACGAAAACGGCGTCGGGACAAATTTTTCTGGCGACAACACTGGACATCGCTGATTTCACACCCATGGCGCGCGCCTCATAGCTGGCAGAAGCAATCACACCCCTGTCAGAGTCGCCGCCGACAACTACAGGTCTTCCGATTAGCGATGGGTCATTTTGTCGTTCAACCTCAACATAAAAAGCATCCATGTCGACATGAAGAATTGATAGGCCGCCCATCGAATCACCAAAGCCAATTCGGGTTAGTGCGGAAATTCCGTCGATCGGGGGCCAATTTATGTCCGCTCTACATGAAGCTCACTGATGTCGGTGCCGAGTATGCGATACCGGAACTCTCCATCCTGCGGAATTTCATCGTTCAAATACCCGAGGAGTGGCTCACGGAGCCACAACTGTTGGCCATCCAGTAGGTCTTCTAAATCCTCTTTGGCGACCCAATCCGCTGCTTGGACTATGTCATCGGGATCATCAATACGAAGCTGGCCGTCATAACTCGTCGCTAGGTGAACCTCGACTCGTAAAGTCCAGTCCATATCCGGGGCTATTGCAACGACGGTGTAGACCGGACCGACCCAGTCCTTCACCAAAAGCCCTGTTTCCTCCATTACCTCACGGGTCAAGCCCTGCAGAACAGTTTCGCCTTCGTCAATGACTCCGCCGGGAGTGCTCCAGTCGGTACGGCCGCCCTTCCGGTGATTGTGGACCATGAGAACGCGACCTGCGTTGAGGATGACCCCACCTCCTACCGTCCATCTGCGCACGTCTAGAGTTTGCCATCCGTACATGCTTCTCTGTGACATCCGAATACGATGCTGAGGTGCCTGATCCGTCTGAACAAGCTCCTAATCGGGGCTCTTTTCCTCAAAGTTTTGAGATACCCAGTGCTTTGCCGTCGGTAACTGCGAGAGTGCTGGCATTTGCGGCCATTCTCACCGCGAGTGTTTGTGGTGGCTTGATGGGCTTTGCTTTGGGTCGCCTTCAGTGGGGCGCTACTGGGGATGCCTGGGTGTTTATTGCCGCCTGCTTAGGGTCCATCATCGCTTCTACGGGTGTGGGGGTCGTCTCTGTTCTCGTTCTCAGAGCAATGGCGGAATGGAGTGATGTCGCTTCAATCAGAGCGCGGCGAAATAGATGACTTTGACTCTTAGCTCCTATGAGTTAGACCACTTGCTGGACCTTGCGGTGAGCTTTGCACGCCAGGCAGGCGAAGTTCATCTTCAACGGGATACCGGAGATATCGACACTAAATCGACGGCCACTGATCCGGTAAGTGAAGTCGACCGCAAAGCCGAAACTCTTATTGTTGAGGCGATCAGGCAAGCGCGACCCGACGATGCAATTCTTGGCGAGGAAGCCACGCAAGTGAGCGGCACTTCGGGTCTTCGTTGGGTAATTGATCCTCTTGATGGAACAGTTAACTATCTCTATCAGTTCCCACCCTTCGGAGTTTCCATCGGCATTGAGACAAACGGCGAGCCCGTGGTAGGGGTCGTGTTGGATACAGCCACGGACCAACTGTTTGCGGCACGAACCAACGCAAGCGCAACGAAGAACGGATCGCTGATTGATGTCACCTCTTGTTCTGATTTATCGCTTGCCCTCCTCGGAACTGGGTTCGCCTACGAAGCATCAGTCCGTGAGAAACAGGCCTCCATAGTCAGCAAGCTTTTACCCAATGTTCGAGATATTCGTCGTTCTGGGTCCTGTGCTGTGGATCTTTGTTCCGTGGCGGCCGGACGGCTCGACGCGTTTTATGAGACGGGGGTCAACTGGTGGGATGTTGCGGCGGGGATTCAAATCGTCAGAAGCGCAGGGGGAGTCGCCACTTACGAACCAGACTTAAAGCGCATATTTGCTTCAGGCCCGAACCTCTGGGAACAGCTAATTAGCGCCGTAAATTGGGCTGAAATCGAGTCTGGCTCCCAATCCTCTCCCCCATCGGCCAATATTTAGGTTGTGAGTATCCGAATCCTAACCATTGAGGACGACGAACGAATCCGTACC
>JASMKJ010000352.1 GCA_030749275.1 Acidimicrobiales bacterium | reverse complement strand
CATGCTTGCACGGACGAGCGCGTTCGAGATGTCGAATGGGATTGGATGAAAGCCACGACGCGCGATTTGCACGGCAGTCGCCCTGTTGCCGACCTGACTTACTACTGATGCGTAAACCGCATTCTCTTTGTCACCGGGATTCCACCGATTACCCAGGACAACCAATCGACCTTTGAACCGTCCACACCTCTTACGGTTCAGAAGCAACGCACAAGGCACCGCTTGTAATTTCCCCGCGCGCCACTCTTCTTCTTCTTCTTTGGTGAGGCGCCTCCATGTTTTGTATGCTTCGAGTCGGACTTTCTCTATTGTTTTCGCCTCAATCCATTTCGGTCGCTCGGGGTTGCGAGGGTCAAATGCGATCCTTGGTTTTACTGCATCACCTGGCTTGCTGGCCTTGATTTCCCTCACGAGGAACACTTCCGCCCTGTCGATCTCATGGATCTCGTCTTTTGCCTCATCGAAGTTCAAATGGGCATTCACGTCATCTTGCGCACGTTCTTTCTCCGAAATAAGACCGACGAGCGCATTTTTCGCTTCATCCCCCGACCTCATCTGGGCCTTGGTTTTGCGATTGCGTTTCTTTTTGTCTTTGGCTCCCTTCGGTCGACCGCGACGTCTGGTAGGTGGTCCGTACGTGACCTCATCCTCCGCGTCGTTTTCCCCAATTGGCAATATTTCGAGTGGCTGTGCCCTCGTTGGATCCAGTTTCTGTGAAACCTCCCCGGACCTCCCAGTATCCACGTCCACCACATCCTGTGCGGCTAGCTCCTCTGGGGGTCCACCAGCTCGATCTTGTCTTCCACTGGCGATTGCCTCTTTCTCGACGTTCTCACTGACTAACTCATGGCTTCCATTGGGTGCCGTATCGACGTTTCTCCCAACTAACTCATGGCTTCCATCAGCCGTCGGAGAAGACCCGACCCTGATACCCGGTTGTCTGGCATCGTGCGTTGAGGATTCGTCATACCCCTCCTCATTAGCACCCGCGGTCAGGTCCTTCTCAGGAACGCATATCCTCAGGTCCACACAATCAATCACTCTTTGTGAGCCTGACGGTTTCGCCTCGCGTTCAACCCACTCTTCAAAGTGAAGTCCCTGGACACCGTACTGGTCAATCGCCCCTACGGACGCTTTCGCATCCCCAACGGCGAGACTGTTCTTGTCTCCAGCGACCACCTTGTCAAGTAGCTGCTCGATCACTGGGGGGTCTGGAAAATTAAGTCTTGTGACATCTCGAACCAATATGTCTTCGACGAACGTGGCAGCGCGTGTTTCGTAGACGTGAAGCGCCCCGTTTTCGTAGTACCCAAGCAACCATGCTGAATTCTTAGGACTGAACCCAAGATGCATCGCTCTTCGGCGTTTTGGCAGGAGAGGAGAGTTTTTCTCTGCATCTTTAGCCATGATGTGCGGCTTAAAGTATGCTAAACATCCAAATCTTCTCAGATATTTCATCTTCTCCGCGACCAATGTTCGTGAGAGGGGATTGTCTGACATCATCCCAACTACATCCTCCGGCGTTGTTTTCTCTCCGTTTGTGCACCTCTTTGCCGCTCTGTTTTCTCGCATGTTCCAGACATTGGAGATGTGTTCCAGTGCGTAGTCCCACATACGTGGGTCCGTATTTGCGCACGTTGTTCTGAGCGCATCCTTCACTGTCTGAACCATTCGTTCCACGGTGCCGTTTTGAGCCGGCTAGTAGGGTACACTGTGTGTTTCGAGGATACTATTCTTTCGGCAGACATCTTGCCACGCTTGACTTCT
>JASMKJ010000351.1 GCA_030749275.1 Acidimicrobiales bacterium | reverse complement strand
AAGATGATCAGCGGCTATGTCTCACCGAGTTCAGGGACCATCAAGGTCATGGGGCAACGAACCAAATTCAAATCTCCGAAAGACGCAAGGGCGGCCGGTATCGAAACCGTTTACCAAGATCTTGCCATTGTCGACGACATTGCCCTCTGGCGGAACTTCTTCCTAGGACAGGAGTTATATCGCAAGGTCCTCGGCGTCCGACTGCTGGACGTCAAGAAGATGGCTCAGATTTGTGGAGAGCATCTTGACGAGATCGGCCTCACATCGGTCGCGTCTGCCCACCAGACGGCAACAACCTTGTCTGGCGGAGAGAGACAGTCTTTGGCGATCAGTAGAGCCGTTTACTTCGAATCACGGATTCTGCTCCTGGACGAGCCGGTGGCCGCTCTCTCGGTTCGGGAGACCAGGAGGGTGTTCGACGCCATTGAGGCAGCGAAGAGCCAAGGTCTAGGGGTTCTCTACATCGACCACAATATGGAACACGTGCTTCCGGTTGCCGACCGCATTGCCATAATGCACAAAGGTGGACTTCGCCGGATCGTGACCCGAGGCGAATTATCAGCGGAAGAGCTGGCAAATGCCGTAGCCCAATCGGGACTATCGGACAACGAGGAATAGTCCGATGCTCCTGTTTCCCGTCGGTGCTCAACTGGTGGTTGGGCCGCTTACAAAGTGCCGCTACCAATAGCGGCATAGGCTAAAGGAATGACTGGTCCGGCCGTCGTTGATTGCCATCACCACTTGTGGGACCTCGACAACCATGTATACGAGTGGCTGCAGGCCGATCCGGTACCTGACACCTTCTTAGGCGATTACTCGCCGATTTGCCGCAACTATTTGATTGATGACTATCTCGCCGATTCCGCGCCAACAGAACTGATCAAATCGGTTCACGTTCAATGCGAGTTCGACCCCGGGAACCCTGCCGGGGAGACCGAGTGGCTCCAAGGGATTGCCGACCGGAAGGGATTCCCACACGGCATCGTCGGGTTCACCGACCTCGCCGCCACGGATGTGAGCCAAGTACTCGAAGCACACGCGTGTTTCCCTAACATTCGAGGAATCCGACAGAATCTCAACTTTGATCCTTACAACTCAGAACGTTCCTTTGCTGACCGCGGTGATTACCTAAGGGACCCCCAGTGGAGAAAGGGCTTTGGTCTACTTGAGCGCCACGGCATGTCCTTCGATCTCCAAGTACTCCCTGCTCAACTGGAGGATGCAAGACCGGTAGTAGCTGACCATCCAGGGATTCCAGTGGTCCTCAACCAT
>JASMKJ010000350.1 GCA_030749275.1 Acidimicrobiales bacterium | reverse complement strand
AGAGCTACCCCCGCGAGCTGAACCATTCGAGCAGATCCGGTTAAATCATTAGCAATGAACGGTCCTATAAACGAGACGCCCCATCGCGACAGGTTCCACGTCCATCCACACGCAAAGATCAGCGGAAAGTAGCGGACTTTGAGGGCGTCGAAGGTAGTGGTCACCTATCGGTGCATGCCGCCGTCGACGGTGAATTCTTGACCTGAACAGTAACTGGAGTCGTCCGAGGCGAGAAACAGAGCGACCGCGGCAACCTCGGAAGGCTCTGCTTCGCGTCCGAGGGGTATCGAACGCACCATGCGATCTTTGTCGAACTCGGAAGTCATGTCGGTATTGATAAGTCCAGGGTGAATCGAGTTAACTCGGACGTTTTGTCGTCCGAGTTCGAGTGCAGCGATTTTAGTCATACCACGAACAGCCCATTTGGTTGCCCCATAAGCCATTGATGCAAACGTCGCTTCCAAGCCCGCGACAGAACTGATGTTGACTATCGAACCTGAGCCTTGTTCGATCATCTGCGGTGCTACAGCTCTCATTCCGTAGAACACTCCTGTCTGGTTGATCGCAAGCGTTTGATCCCATATCTCGTCACTCGTGTTGACCAGCCTTGCTCCTCTGAGAATTCCGGCGTTATTGATGAGAGCATCAATTCGGCCGTGGCGGGCAACGACGTCAGAAACAACAACTTCCCAAGCTGAAGCTGACGACACATCGTGCAACAAAAACTCCACCCCCAACGTAGCGGCAGTTTGACCACCCTGTTCTTCCAACACATCGGTGATGATTACCTGAGCGCCTTCGTCGCGAAACATTTCCGCTTCAGCGGCGCCCTGCCCTCTCGCCCCACCTGTAATGATTGTCACTTTGCCATCTAAACGTCCCATAGCACCCCGATCGAAAGTTCTGTTGTGGCAACCATAGCGACGACAACGGCAAGGAATCTTTCTCGTTGTTGACTCAGGGGGCCGTCGGCTCTCTAGGGTGGGTGTTGTGAATCTTGAAGCAGTCATAGACGGTCTTCACTCCGTGGGCCCTTCTTGGGAGAAGAAATCTGCTTTGGCTGACGAAGTCGGCTGCATAGACGCTGAGAACGCTGCCGACATCAAAGCGCTCGGTGCAGCACGTCTTCTTCAGCCAACCGACTTTGGTGGAGCACAGTCAACGATCGAGGATCACATGCGGGCAGTGGCGGTCGCTGGCGAATACTGCATGGCGACGTCTTGGTGTCTGGCGGTTTGGAGCGCTCACGGGTGGATGCTCGCTCAAATGCCCATCGAAGGTCAGCACGAGATTTGGTCTGATCCAACAAATCTCATTAGCGCGTCCATCGTGCCGAAGACTCAATTCCGCCAAGAGGGCGATGACGTCATCGTTTCTGGTCGATTCGGATTCGGCTCGGGATGCGACCATGCCCCATGGCTAAGCGTTGGCGGTTTGTTACCCGGTGAGCAACCTACCCCTGTGATTTGTGCGCTTCCCGCAGAAGACGTGATCATCGATCACAAATCCTGGGATGTGATTGGTCTCAGAGGAACGGGAAGCAAAGATCTAGTAATTGCCGACGAGGTAGCTATACCGCCTCATCGAGTCTTGCGGGTCACCGACACTATTACCCGCCGGGCCCCGGGACAGCTGCACTACGGCGGGCCTCTCTATACATGTCCGTGGCGGACCACCGCGATTTTGGTGCTGGCCGCTCCGGTGATCGGTGCTGCGAAAGCGGTGGTCCGTCGATTCCAGGAACGACTCGACGATCACTTTCTCGTCGCTTTAGCAGACGTGCAACGACACGATCCTGCAGCGGGCTACCGACTTGCAGAGTCAACTGCTGAAATCCACGCGGCCGAACTACTGCTCTTCGATGCCGCAGCCCGTCTTGATCAGTTAGGCGCAGCTGATGACGTCGACCCTGTCGTCAACGCCTCAATAATTCGAGACTGCGGCTGGGGAGTAAGAACTCTGGCTAACGCGGTCGATCGCCTGTATGAGGCGAGCGGCGCAAACGCGATGCGAGCCGACGAACCTATACAGCGTCTCTGGCGTGATGTGAGCGCGGCACGGTCACATGCGATTTTGACTTGGGATCACGCCGCGAACACGTACAGCAAGGCGCTCCTCGATTCGATTTAGTGAGCCAAATTGGGCAGCACTTCATCACGAATGAGCGCATCCGACTGCTCTGCCGTATCACGGTTCGAACCCATCGTCGCTCCGACAAAAATTAACTTATCGAGACCTAGTTTCTCGAGCGCGCCCACTCTTTCGATGCACACTTCAGGGTCACCAACTATGGCGTAACTGTCCACGAACTCCGCAGTCATCAACGACGCCTGTTGGCTATCAGCGCGAGTGTGGCTCTTCATGTCGTAGTTGTCATGTAGCTCGTTCATAACCTTTCGCTGAGCATCTGATACGGGGCCGATGACTTCGCCGTGCATCACCGAAAAACGGGCGAACGTCGACAGTCCGCCACGAACAAGGTCCCTAGCGCGGTCCAGGTCAGAGTGACAGACCACATTCACATATGCGCCGTAGTACAGGTCATCAGGGTCAAAGCCAGCTTCAATGCGGGCGTTTCGCGCAATTTGCATACCCCACTCGATTCGTTCGGGGTCAGCGCCTAACGCGAACATGACACGTTCTGCACTTCTTGCCGCCGCACCGATGACCCTCGGGCCGGTCGCCGACACCTCAACTGGGACTTTGCCTGCTGAGCCTGGAAGCCAGAAAATCTTGCTAGTCCCCGCGGTATCCGCCAGTTCAAGTTCATCTACCAGAGGTGCCAAAGTTTCACCAAAGTTCAATTCTTCGAACGGGATTTCGTCACCTCGAAGGTAGGTCTGTAAAGCGGACAGGTAACGCTCGAAATCACTCACCCGCGCCGGCGCTCTACCTAGGTGCGCCAATGCTGAATCCCCACGCCCAATGCCCAATTGCACTCGACCCGGTGCCAACCGGTTGACACTCGCCACAGCCCCAGCAGTAACCGCTGGATGCCGTGTTACCGGGTTGGTAACCCCGGAGCTGACATGCAGAGCTTCCGTGGCTCGCACCGCAGTGGTCATGGCTACGTATACATCTCCGGAGAGATTCTGTGAGTCCACGAAGGACACACCGTCGAAGCCCTGTTCCTCTAATCGCATAGCTGTCTGGCTCGAATCGGGTCGCGCCACCATTTGTTGAAAGATTCTGGCCATAGTTCGACCGTAGCCGTGCGAAGGTGACCCGCGCCGTCCAACCCATGGACGGTCATCGACACGAAGTCACAACCCCTCGCCCGACTACGCTCACCCTCGGACAGCTTCGGCACTACAAGCCGGGGTGTTCTGCGCATAAGAAAGAAGCGGTTCAATGAAAATTGGTCTTTTCACCCCGTTACGTTCACCCGTTGCGACACCGGAGTTCTTGCGAGAGTTCGGAGAAAAAGCTGAAGCGATGGGAGTTCATTCATTTTGGCTCGGCGAACATGTCGTCCTATTTGACGAGTACCAGTCAAAGTATCCAGGTACTGCTGACGGAGTGTTCCGATTCCCGGAGGGTTCCGGGTTGATGGACATGGTGAGCAGCATCGGTTTCTTGGCCGCATGCACGTCGACTCTCCGGTTGGGTACCGGCATTTGTATCCTCCCCCAAAACAATCCGGTTTACGCTGCGAAGGAATATGCGACGCTTGATTTCTTATCGAACGGCCGTCTCGACTTCGGAGTAGGGGTCGGCTGGAGTTGGGAGGAGTTTGAAGCATGTGGCGCTCCTTGGCCGAACCGCGGCAAGAGATGCGACGAATACCTAGAAGTGATGAAAACACTCTGGAACGATGAGGTCAGCTCATTTGCGGGTGACATGTACCAGTTGCCTGAATGTCGGATGCATCCCAAACCGGTTCAAGAAGGGGGAATTCCGATTTGTGTTGGCGGACATTCCGATGCGGCTCTTCGTCGCACCGCCCGGCATGGAGCGGGCTGGTACGGAATCAATCTGTCTCCCGACGAGAGCAAAGCAATGGTTTCACGGTTGAAGGACTTTATGGAGGCTGAGGGGCGCTCAATTAGTGAGCTTGAGATCCATATAGGAGCTGTGAACGACCGCATGGAGGCCTCC
>JASMKJ010000349.1 GCA_030749275.1 Acidimicrobiales bacterium | reverse complement strand
GTCTCCCCTTTGAATTCAGCCCAAGCACCTGAGATCTTGAGGAGCTTTTCAACTGTTTCGCTTGGCTGCGCTCCCTCTTGAAGCCAGTGAATAGCGCGTTCATTATCGATCTTGACCACGGAAGGCTCCAGACGAGGCTGGTAGGTACCAATGATTTCGATGAAGCGTCCATTTCGGGGGGACCGGCTGTCAGCGGCCACAACGCGGTATGTGGGTTGCTTCTTTTTACCCATGCGCATCAGGCGCAGTCGTACGGCCATGGTTATTCAGGTCTCTCCTGGGTCATCTTTTTGAAATTATCACTACTCGGCGTCGCCGACCCTGGGGCCGGTGGAGCAGTAAGGGGTGGCTTTGTTAGAAGCCAGTAGGCAAGCCTACCTGTCTGGACCCCTAACGAACACGCCTCGGGTCAACGTCATCTCATCTACCGGGCAGGGTTAGGTCCAGATCCTCGATGTCTATCTTCGGCATTTTCGGGCCATCTTTGGGCTGCACCCGGCTGTTTCCCGCCTTATTGGAGTTCTTTTTCCCCTTCTTACCTTTCTTGGCTTTGGATTTGCGCCCTTTGGATTTGCTACCAAGGCCAGCGATACCCTTCATCGCTTTTCGCATCTCTTTGAACTGCTTCAGCAAATTAGTTACTTGGGCTGGCGTTGTTCCGCTTCCGCTGGCTATTCGCGCTCGACGGGAGCCATCGACAATTTCCGGATCGATCCTCTCTTCTGGCGTCATTGACAGGACGATGGCTTCGACTCGGTCAATCTCTCGTTCGTCGACATCTGCATCTTTCATTTCTTTCGGGGCGCCAGGCATCATGGAGACGATGCTGGAGAGGTCCCCCATTTGCCGCACCTGACGAAGTTGTTCCACAAAGTCGTCGAGAGTGAAAGTCCCTTCTAAGAGTCTCTGGGTAGCTGCTTCTGCGGCTTCTCGCTCAAATACTTCTTCGGCTTTTTCAATAAGGGTTAAGACGTCTCCCATCCCAAGGATGCGTTCAGCCATTCGATCAGGGTGAAACTGATCGAAATCCTCTAGTTTCTCCCCGGTTGATGCGAAGGCGATAGGACGCCCAACGACTTCTTTCACGGACAGTGCTGCCCCGCCTCGAGCATCTCCATCCAGTTTGGTCAGAATGATCGCGTCAAGTTCAAGGGTGGCGTGGAAGGCCTCGGCGGTATTGACTGCGTCCTGGCCGGTCATGGCATCGACTATCAGGAAGGTGTGGTCGGGGTCGACCGCATCGGAAATCTCCGCAATCTCATCCATGAGCGCGTTGTCGACTGTCAAACGGCCGGCAGTGTCCACAATGAGTACATCGCGTCCTGTTCGTTGTGCTTCGACGAGGCCCCCGCGGGCCGCCTCCACCGCGCTCTGAGGCGTACTGAAAACCGGTATGTCTAGCTGCTGCGCCAATGTCTTCAATTGATCGACAGCCGCGGGTCGTTGCAGATCGGCTCCAACGAGCAGCGGATTTCGTCCCTGCGACTTGAACCATCGGGCCAATTTGGCCGACGATGTCGTTTTGCCGGAACCCTGAAGGCCCGCCATGAGAACGACGGTCGGTGGCTTTGACGAATACGCAACCTGAAAGGACTCGCCACCCAAAATCGTTGTGAGTTCTTCGTTGACAACCTTTACGACCTGTTGCCCGGGAGTCAGACTCTCCGCGACATCCGCGCCGAGACATCGTTCGCGGGTGCGTTCAACGAAACGCTCCACGACGTTGAAATGGACATCAGCTTCTAAAAGAGCTAGCCGAATTTCACGCATCGCTTCGGCAACGTCGTTGTCGGTGAGCCGACCCTTTCCTTTAAGCCGGCTCAAGATCCCGTCGAAACGATCCGTCAGTGATTCGAACATACGCTTGGTCAGACTACCTGTCTCAGTTCTCTCTGTTTCCTATGCCCTTAGTCGTCACCAAACAATGCTTCCACGAATTGCTCAGGATCAAAATCGACAAGGTCGCGATCGCCTTCGCCCAGACCAACAAGCTTCACAGGCAATCCCAGCTCTTGTTCGATGGCAAAAACTATTCCTCCCTTAGCTGATCCATCTAGTTTCGTGAGAACAACACCTGTGACGGCGACGGCCTCGGCGAACTCTCGCGCTTGATTAAGCCCGTTCTGACCCGTGGTGGCATCGATCACCAGCAATACCTCCAAGACTTCTCCTGGTTCTCGATCTGCAACTCGTCGGACCTTGGCCAACTCTTCCATCAAGTTGACTTTGTTATGCAGACGTCCCGCGGTGTCAGCGAGGACAACGTCAATTTGTCGCGCTGAAGCTGCCTCCGCTGCATCAAAAATGACAGAGCTGGGGTCCGCTCCTTCGCTTCCGCGCACTAGATCTGATCCACTGGTCTCGGCCCACTGCTCAAGCTGTTCAGTTGCCGCTGCTCGAAATGTGTCACCAGCGGCCAAGAGCACTCTTAGACCATCGTCGTTGAACCGTTGGGCAACCTTGCCTATCGAAGTCGTCTTGCCTACACCATTCACCCCGACGAAAAGCCACACAGGCACCCGGCCCTCCGAGGCCACTCTTCTAAGGGTCCTGTCTCGCGACAAATCACCAATCATCTGCCTCTTGAGCAGATCAAGCAGCGTCGCTCCTTCAGTTGGGCCCTTCTCTTCAACTGTCTGACGCAGTCGCTCGACAGTATCAAGCGTTGTTTGCACGCCGACATCTGCGAGAATCAACAGTTCTTCTATCTGGTCCCAAACTTGAGGTCCGACTGGTCCTCGACGTATGTCCCTGAGTCGGCCAGACAGCAGGCCCCGCGCTTTGGAGATTTTCGTCCGCAGCGAGTCTGATTCCGAGCTGGAGCGCTCATCTTGGGGCGCGACAGCTACCGAGTCATCACTTGGCTTCGTCCCTTCGACCCTTGCCGGAGCCTGCTCTTCCCCATCCTCGAACAGCGTTCGCTGAGAGAGGGCACTTCCTTGACGCTCGGTCCATGCTCGATGCATCCAGGGCAATAGAGCCAGCAAGAGCATCAGGGCAACAAAAACAACTATCAG
>JASMKJ010000348.1 GCA_030749275.1 Acidimicrobiales bacterium | reverse complement strand
TGGAGGGCCGGCGGCAATGGAGAGAATGCGTAGCCGCGACAAGATGCCTGTCCGGGAACGCATCCAAATGGTCCTTGACACCGATTCCCCGTTTTTCGAAATCAGTTCGCTCGCTGGCTATTGCACAAATTATGCGGTTGGCGGTGGATTGGTAATGGGGATCGGTGTCATAGAGGGCGTCGAATGCGTGATCGAAGGAAACGATCCCACTGTTCTGGGCGGCGCAATGACGCAGGTAGCCGGACGGAAGTTGATGCGCGCTATCCAAATTGCCCGCGAAAACCGCATGCCTTACATCCAGTTCGTTGAGTCGGCAGGTGGGGATTTACGAGGCGATGACGATCCCGAACGACAAATGATCGAACAAAGCGACCATTTCGCCGAATCGGGGCGACTCTTTTATGACGTCACTGAATTGTCCAAGTTACGAATCCCGTCCGTCGCGGTGGTGTTCGGCAGCTCGACTGCTGGCGGTGCTTACCAACCCGGAATGAGCGATTACAACATCTTCGTCCGTAACCAATCCAAGGTCTTTCTCGGTGGTCCGCCGCTCGTCAAAATGGCAACTGGAGAAGACAGCGACGACGAAACACTCGGTGGTGCTCAAATGCACGCAGAGATTTCAGGTCTCGCCGATTACCTCGCGGATGACGAAGCCGAAGCTCTCCGCATGTGTCGTGAAGTGGTGAGACACCTCAATTGGCGAAAGCTCGGTCCCGAGCCATCAATGCAAAACGATCCGCCAGTTCATAACCCTGAGGAGCTGTTGGGCTTAATGCCACGGGACCTGCAGGCACTCATCGATTGTCGAGAAGTCATTGCTCGTATTGTCGACGGTTCGCGATTCGAAGAGTTCAAGGCACGGTATGGGACGACCCTAATTTGCGGTTGGGCCTCAATCCACGGCTACCCCGTCGGTCTTATCGGCAATAACGGACCCTTGTTCAGCGAGAGTAGTGAAAAGGCTGCCCAGTTCATCCAACTGTGCAATCAGCAAGACATTCCCATTGTTTTTCTTCAAAACATCACCGGCTATATGGTTGGCAAGGATTTTGAGCACTCAGGAATCGTTAAGAACGGCTCAAAGATGATCAACGCTGTGTCCAACTCAATGGTTCCCCACATCACCGTGATTTTGGGAAACAGCTACGGAGCAGGCAACTACGGGATGTCAGGTAGGGCATTCAACACGCGGTTCACCTACTTATGGCCAACCGCGAAAATCGCCATTATGGGTCCCAAGCAAATAGCTGGAGTCATGTCTCTGGTACGCCGAGGGCAGGCCGCACGGAAAGGCCTCGAATTCGACGAAGAAGCAGACCGCAAAATCACTGAATCGGTTGAGCATTATCACGAATTGAAGTCTCTCGCCTTGTACTCGTCAGGAAGGGTGACCGACGATGGGATCATCGACCCCCGCGACACTCGCGATGTCATCGCTTTGTCACTTTCCGCATGCAGTAACAACAAGGTCGAAGGCGCCGAAGGCTTCGGCGTCTTCAGGATGTAAGGGGGCCCGATGACAATCAAACGACTATTAGTCGCTAATCGAGGCGAAATCGCCCGGAGAGTATTTCGCACTGCGAAGGAAATGGGCATCTTCACTGTCGCTGTCTATTCCGATGGAGATGCCGAAGCTCCGTTCGTCACTGATGCGGATTTGGGTATAGCTCTCGGAGGGACAACAGCAACCGAGTCGTATCTGGACGCCCAAAAAATTCTTGCAGCTGCCATGTCAGTAGGGGCCGATGCGATACATCCGGGATACGGGTTTCTTTCGGAGAACGCTGACTTTGCCCAAGCGGTTTCCGACGCGGGAATCACCTGGATTGGTCCACCTCCTGCAGCTATCGCCGCGATGGGCGACAAACTGGCAGCAAAACGGACCATGGTTGACGCGGATGTTCCAACACTTCCATCAGTGGAGGTAACCGATTCAACCGACATCGCTGCAGTCGCCAACGAAATTGGTTTTCCGTTACTTGTGAAAGCAAGCGCTGGTGGTGGTGGCAAAGGAATGCGGGTCGTAGATGACGACTCCACCTTGGAGGACGCAATTAGTGGAGCCAAACGCGAAGCCTTGAGCGCGTTCGGAAACGACACGGTGTTTTTGGAACGCTATTTGACGACTCCCCGACATATTGAAATTCAAGTTCTGGGTGACCGGCACGGCAACGTGCTGCATTGTTTCGAACGAGAGTGTTCAATACAGCGCCGTCACCAAAAAGTTATTGAGGAAGCTCCATCGCCCGTGTTGTCTGAGGCATTGAGAGGAAGAATGGGCGACGCCGCGGTCGCAGCAGTACAGGCGATTGGCTACCAATCCGCCGGGACTGTCGAATTCTTGCTTGACGGCATCGGTGACGAGGCAGAATTTTTCTTCCTCGAAGTAAATACGCGACTTCAAGTCGAACATCCAGTTACTGAAGAGATCACCGGGCTAGACCTGGTGCGGGAACAGATCCGAATCGCCAACGACGAACCTCTTGGTTATGAGCAATCGGATCTATCTATTTCAGGTCACTCAATCGAGGTTCGTCTTTACGCGGAGGACCCCGCAAACGATTTTCTTCCAGCCACGGGGCGAGTCGATGTATGGGAACCGGTGGTAGGTCCATCAGTGAGATACGACTCGGGCATCGAGTCGGGTTCCGAGGTCTCAGTTGAATTCGACCCTATGTTGGCAAAAGTGATCTCTCACGCCCCCTCGCGCAGCGAAGCTGCTCTGAAGTTGGCGTTAGCGTTGGAGCGGACTCGTCTTCACGGAATCGTGACCAACAGAGATTTCTTAGTTGCGACGTTGCGTAACGAAGAATTTCTCGCAGGGAACACAACAACGGACTTCATTTCTCGCGTCGAAATACCAGGACAGAGAATTCCGGGCGACTGCGAACTGGAAGATGCAGCCATAGCAGTCGCATTGGTTTCTCAGCAGCTGCACCGGAACGAAGCCGGGCCTTTGTCGTTTATGCCCTCCGGATTTCGAAACAGTTCGATGCCTAGCCAACAGATGTTGTTGCTGCA
>JASMKJ010000347.1 GCA_030749275.1 Acidimicrobiales bacterium | reverse complement strand
CGCTGATATGACCGATTTCTCACCGCTACCAAACAGCAATCCGAAGCCCTCGATAATTCTCGTTGGAGTGGGCATAAAGAGCGGGTTGATCAACTCGAGCGTCCCAATCAGGAACTGCCAGATCACACAAATTATGATTACCTCAACAGTGACGATCAGGGTTCTGTACCACATCGTGAGACGAGTCCACCAGGGGCCTCTGGGTAGCACCGACAACTTCGGCTGTCCCTCCAAACCCTGGCGTAGCTGATGGTTCGGAGAACCCGATAGGTCGTTATCAGAAATAGCGTCACTTGTCATGTTTGGTTACCGGACTACACAACTCATCGTCGAACCGATCTGCTTAAGCCACCGGTCTAGGCCGAATACTGAATGCACCAAAGACACGAACCTAGTCGAATTGAAAGTAATCAATTGATAACCGCCATTGCTTCAATCTGGAAAGGGTAGTCGGGGTTGGCGAAGCCAGCCACCTGGATGAGCGTGGGTGCAGGGTAATGCTCTGTGAAATAACGAGACCGGGTCAGGCCAAGCGCGTCACGGTGCTCGCGAAAGTCCTCCCTTATGTAGACGATGGTCTTGACAACATTGGCTAGAGCGTCGCCCGCGGCGGTGGCCACCTTCACCATGTTCCCAAACGCTACATCGGCTTGGGCTATGGCCTCGGGCTCGGGCTCGGGCTCGGCCAACGTCCCATCGCGTTGGCACCCGACAAGACCGTTGCAGAAGATCATGGAGGTTCCCTCGGTAACTCTTGCCGACTGTTTGAAGTGCCACGGAGGAACGTAAGCGTCTTCAGCGCTGATGTCTTCCCTCACCATTACTCGAGCATCCCCCCGTTTCTTCACTGCTGAGATTCCTTTAGCAACGTCCAGATCAACTGTGGAGTCAGCGGTGTCTCAACAATCTCAACCTCAAACTGATCAAGAGCGTCGGCCACGGCATTCGCAATAGCCGCCGCGGGCCCGGTTGCTCCCGCCTCACCAGCACCCTTGATGCCGAGTGGCGTCACCGGAGATGGGCTCTCCAAATGCTCCACCTCGAGATACGGAATCTCACAGGGCCCGGGAACTAGGTAATCAGCCAAGCTTGTGGCTCGGGGCTGACCGTCAGCCGTGTAGAGCATCTGCTCAAATATCGCCCCCCCAATCCCCTGAGTTACCCCACCGTGGATTTGACCCTCAACGATTTCCGGATTGATCAGCGGCCCACAATCATGAACCACAAGGTAGTCAATCACCGACAGGTCGCAGGTGGCGAGATCAATGTCTACAACGGCGACATGGGTCGAGTTCGAGTAACTGACGCAGGCATTCATCTGCCCTTTCGAGTCAGGCAGGTGATCTACCCCCTCGGACTCGTAGACCGCTGTATCCGTAAGTCCAGAAGTCATCTCGGCCGGAAGTTCGAATGTCCGAAAGTATGCGGCCGCGGCAACTTCTTTGAAGCTGATAGAGGCTTTCATGGAGCCGCGCACATGAATATGTCCGCCTTCTATGGCTAGATCCTCGACTGCTGCCTCAAGCTTATGTGCTGCTATCTGAAGCACTTTG
>JASMKJ010000346.1 GCA_030749275.1 Acidimicrobiales bacterium | reverse complement strand
TTGAGCGCCAGAATCGGATGCTGGCAAAAGACCGTTACGCAATGGATGGCTTAGCTCCCGGAAAGCGCTTTTGTCGGATTTGGTCCGACCCGAGCGCAGAGGATCTTCGCAAAGGTTTGGAACGTCACCCGAACGGAGCTTGGTCCGATGGGGACGATCTCACTCTTGCATGTCGTGCAGATGGTCACGGTGTTATCCCGGGGCCGGTTTTCGAACTGCCTATGTGGAATGTTGCAGAAAGCGATGGCACGCCGACCGACATTTGGTGTGTACAAATACGGGTTGAAAGGCTGAATGAGGCCGTATTTGGATACGGGTTCTGGCCACTGGACCAAAATGGAATGCCGATTGGCGGTAGAGGACCGGTAGACCAACGATATCGAGGCGACAATGCGCCCGAGGAGCTGCCCAGCCACGACGATGACGCTTTGATGGGTTCACTATCCACCCATGAGTTCACCAGCGCCGCGCTACGTGAGAATCGACGAGTCAAGGTGTACCTTCCACCTGGTCACTCAGAAGACACAAGGTTTCCTGTTATCTACGCGACCGACGGCAACATGATTGAGCCGTACATCCGCCGAGTTGACGCGGCCATTTCGATCGGAGCAATACCACCTGTGGTGCTCATAGCTCCTCATGCCGCCCCGATGGATCACACGGGTAACGAACGGGCTCTCGAATACCTGCCTGGCTTTGATGACCAACGTTTCGATCGACACCAAAGGTTCTTCGTTGATGAACTTCAGAAATGGGCTGAGAGTGAGTTTGGGGTTTCCGGGGAACGAGATTTTCGAGCAGTATTTGGTTGTTCAGATGGTGCCGGGCACGCCCTAGCTACCGGATCCATGCATAGAGATCGTTATGGTCACTGCATCGCCTTTTCATCTGGGATGCCACCGGGTGAACAAATCAACTGGGAACCTGACGGAGCTCCATTCGTGCACCTCTGCGCTGGAACATTGGAGTATGGGTTTCATCAAGCCACCGAAGCTTGGGCCGCTTGGCTCCATTTCCATTCGTCTCCGCATCATTTCACGGAACGAATCTGTGGACACGACTTGATCCAATGGATTGAGGAGCTCCCGAAAAGCATCGCACGAGCTTGGGGTCCAAATAGAGCTGACTAGGACCGCAAGAGGTATCGCTTGATTTTTCCGGTAGCGGTCTGGGGAAGCTCCTCAACAATTTCGACCCAACGAGGGTACTTATATGGCGCTAGTCGACTACGTACATGTTCTTGAACCAAAGTCGATATTTCGGTGCGTGGCGAGGACGCTTCTAAGACCACATAGGCCTTAGGTTTGATCAGGCCTTCCTCGTCCTCTGCTCCGACAACCGCTACCTGTGAGATCTCCGCTAGTTCAAGTACACACGATTCAACTTCAGTGGGACTAACCCAGATTCCCCCCACCTTCAACATGTCGTCTGATCGCCCTAAACAGCTGTACGTGCCGTCAGAGTTACGAACGTAGGTATCTCCGGTGGCAAGAAACTCACCCACTAGAGCCCGCCGGGTCCGCTCTGTCCTGTTCCAGTACCCAACCATGACGGACTCACCTTTAATGTGGAGCGTTCCCGCCTCGCCTTCAGCTACCTCGTTGCCAATTTCGTCTCGAATCGAAATTTCGTACCCGTCAACGACAGTCCCGCTAGTGCCGGCGACCGATCGGCCCGGTCGATTTGAGATCGCTATATGCGCCAATTCAGTGGTGCCAAGCCCATCCAATATTTCAACTCCAAATCGATCTTTGAAGCGCCTGTGAATGTCTGCTGGCAGCGGCTCTCCAGCCGAAACTGCAATTCTGACTGACTCAAAAGTGTCGTCGGGAATTTCCGAGCTGAGAAGCTGCCCATAGGAAGTAGGGACACCAAAGAAAATAGTCGGTCGGTGCGCGCGAACATGATCAGAGATTGCCTCGGGAAGGGGGCGGCCCGGATTTAAAACTGTTCGGGCCCCGGTACCAGCAGGAAAGTAGCCTGCGTTGCCGAGTCCGTAGGCAAAGAACAGCTTGGCAACTGAATAGATGACGTCATCTTTGTTCATCTCGAGCACAGATTTCGCGTACATGTCGGTACAAAACGCGAGGTCGATATGACGATGCATTGCACCTTTCGGAAAGCCGGTTGTGCCAGAGGTGTACAGCCAGAAGGCAATGTCGTCATCCACAGCAGGGAATGGTTCACCCAGCTTCACTTTGTCTTGGAGGTCGGGCACGTCATCATCTGTTTGTGTCCACAAAAGGAACGGCTGATGATCAGTTGCTTTTCCTATTGATTCTCGAAGTTCCGTCGAGACCACAAGGCCTACGGCCCGGGAATCAGCGAGAAGGAAGTCGTAGTCCTTTTCGGTGAGCATGGTGGATACCGGAACTGGCACCGCTCCTATCCACATCGTTCCCCAGAACCACGCTAGGAATGCCTTAGTGTCTAGACAGCACATGAGGACGCGTTGCTCCGCTACTACCCCACGTTCTAAGAGAAGTCGGGCTACCTTTTGTGCCTCCTCCAAGAGCTCTTGTCGAGTCGTGGTCTGTCCTGTCGGGGCGTCTATCAAGGCTACGGTGTCCGGGGATGCCTTTGCTGGTTCTACGAGGAAGCGGCTCACGGCGTTGTCTGTCAAGAGAATTCCCCTCTGGTAGGCATCGGTTACAGCTTCCCACTTGTTTAGAGTGTGAAACGAAAATGTAAGAAGGCATCCTAGAAGTTGGCCGCTACGTCCGGTAGCGATGCATCTATGAGGACGACAAGGTGACAACTTTCGAAATTCAACCCAGCACCTTTCGTCATTGGAAATTGTCGGTTGACGAAGACATCGCAACCCTCGAACTTGAAGTGGATTCAGAAGCGCCTGCCTTTGGAGACTACGAGTTGAAGCTCAATAGTTACGACATCGATGTGGACATCGAGCTTGCAAATGCGATTCGACATATTCGGCTGGCCCACGTCGACGTTAAGTGCGTTGTAATCACAAGTGCGCTTGAAGGAATGTTCTGTGCGGGTGCAAATATACGAATGCTTGCCGCCGCAGATCATTCCCACAAGGTGAACTTTTGTAAATTCACTAACGAAACACGACTCGAGCTTGAGGAAGCAAGTGAACTCAGTGGGATCCGGTTTCTTGCGGCAGTCAATGGCTCGTGTTCAGGTGGTGGTTATGAACTCGCCTTAGCCTGTGACCATATTGTTTTGGTGGACGACAAGAGCACGTCAGTTTCCTTACCTGAGGTGCCGCTGTTGGGAGTTCTTCCTGGAACAGGTGGTCTTACTCGCCTCACTGACAAACGACATGTTCGTCGAGATAGGGCCGACATCTTCGCTACGAAGGCTGAAGGAATTTCTGGTCAAGAAGCTCTGGACTGGGGGTTGGTTGATGAGTTGGCTCCGCCCACTGAATTCGATGAGGCGATCGCGAAGAGAGCGGTAAGCCTTTCCTCAACCAGTAGTCGTTTACCGGGCCTGCCTACTGTCATCTCTCCCTTGGAAATTTCCCTCGCTGAGGACGCTATCGGTTACGAATGGGTCAATTTGAAGCTTTCTGGTGCATACGCTGACCTGACGATCTCGGTAGCGGATACTCCAATTTGGTTGCTGCAGACAGCCCGAGAACTTGATGATGTTATTTGCCGCTTGCGATTTGACTTCCCCGAGATTGGGACCTTGGTCTTAAGGACCGAGGGTTCAATCGAAGACGCTGTGTCGCTTGATAGAGCGCTTCAACGTTCAAATGAGAACATTCAACTTGAGACTCGATTGCTGTGGAAGCGATGTTTAGCGAGGCTCGACTTGACCTCAAAAACACTGGTCGCAGCGGTCGAGCCGGGGTCTTGTTTCGCGGGGGTCTTGTTCGAGCTTGCGTTGGCTGCGGATAGAACCTTCATGCTCGACGGACAATTCCAGGATGTCAAGGTTTCACCACCACCCGCCGTGGTGCGACTCACAGACACCAACTTCGGACAATTACCGATGTGGAATGGTTTGAGTCGGCTGACATCGCGTCTTTGGGGGAACGAGGAGGCTTTGGCGAAACTCTCCGACGTTCGCGATCAAAATCTGTTTGCTTCAGAGGCTTTGGATTTCGGGGTGGTGACAACGACTCCCGATGATCTTGACTGGGATGATGAATTGAGGCTATTCATCGAAGAGCGTTCTAGTTTCTCAGCTGATGCGTTGACAGCCATGGAAGCAAACCAAAGATTCAGTGGGCCCGAAACCATGGCCACCAAAATCTTCGCTCGGCTGTCAGCGTGGCAGAATTGGGTATTCACTAGACCAAACGCAAGCGGGCCTGAGGGATCATTGCAGCGCTACGGGACCGGATCTCGTCCTAAATTTGATAATCGACGAACCTGACTAGCGTGTTGGATACCTTTGCCGATGACTCGAGAAATTAACTACTCAGAAAAGATCCCCAACAACGTCAACTTGGTTGGGGATAGACGTCTTCAGAGAGCTCTTGAGAATTGGCAACCTCGGTTCGCCGACTGGTGGTCCGAAATGGGTCCGATCGGATTTCAAGACAAAGAGATCTATTTGCGAACCGCTGTGGATGTCGGACAGGACGGCTGGGCGCACTTCTCACATGTAAAGCTCCCTGACTACCGTTGGGGAATATTTCTTTCAGAGCCTGACCGAGACAGACAAATTGGCTTTGGCGAGATGAAAGGCCAACCGGTTTGGCAGGAGGTCCCTGGCGAGTTTCGAACTGATCTTCGTCGACTAATCGTCGTACAAGGTGATACTGAGCCAGCCTCAGTTGAGCAACAGCGATATCTAGGGCAGACGGCTCCGTCGCTTTATGATCTGAGAAACTTGTTTCAAATCAACGTGGAAGAAGGTCGTCATCTTTGGGCGATGGTGTATCTGTTGCACGCCCACTTTGGTCGTGACGGCCGAGACGAGGCAGACGCCCTTTTGCAAAGACATTCGGGAGACCCAGACCACCCACGTATCTTGGGGGCCTTCAATGAAAAGACTGCGGATTGGCTCTCGTTCCTGTTGTTCACTTATTTTACCGACCGAGATGGCAAGTATCAGTTGGGGGCGCTCAAGGAGTCGGCATTTGATCCTCTGAGCAGGACCTGCGACTTCATGTTGAAGGAAGAAGCCCACCACATGTTTGTGGGCGCCTCAGGTATCGGGCGGGTAATCCAGAGAACATGCGAGGTAATGAGGGAATACGACACAGACGACGTGCGTGTTCACGGTGCACTGGATCTAGGCACCCTGCAGAAATACATCAACTTTCATTTCTCCGTTTCTCTTGACCTCTTTGGGTCTGAAACTTCCACTAACGCAGCCAACTACTACTCAGCCGGTTTAAAGGGCAGATTTGCAGAAGACTCATACGATGACGATCACTTGCTGATCAACGATGATGATTCAATCGAGGAGATAGTTGACGGACGGTGGACACAGACACGCCGCCCAATGATCACAGTCGTAAACGAACAACTACGGCGGTCCTATATCGACGACTGCGCTACTGGCATGCGACGTTGGAATCGAATACTCGAAGAAAATCACATTGACCGGCGACTTGAGCTGCCGAGCGCAGGATTCCACAGGCAGGTCGGGATCTACCGGGACCACTTCGTGACTCCTTCGGGCCAAATCCTCTCAGAGTCAGACTGGCGTTCGCTTGAATCGGAATTCCTGCCAACCGATTCAGACCGCGATTTCGTGGTCTCGCTGATGCAACCCGTTTATGGTCCTGGGGAAATGGCAAGTTGGATCGCACCTCCCGCTACGGGCATCAACACTCAACCAGTTGACTATGAATATGTCCGGCTCTGACTATTAGATCCTCGCGTAGTCCCATCCAATCGATTTATCTCTGTCGTACGGCATCGTGCCGTGGAACTGTCGCGGATCATCGTCAAATACCATCGAAATGAAGTGGCGATCGCCTTCCCACATCGGAAGTTGGGCCACTTCGCGAATCGATGGATCAGCGTCACAACCCTGGAGTAGCCGCTCTAGCCCGACCCAGACAAGTGAACCCTCATCGTTCGACTCGACGATCTCACCCTCCCAAGAGTCCGCTA
>JASMKJ010000345.1 GCA_030749275.1 Acidimicrobiales bacterium | reverse complement strand
CACTTTGCCGAAGTTGGAGAAAAGACGCTTCTGCTGGGTTGGGCCAACCTTCAAAGCCCCCGATAGACCAACGTCAGCGGCCGTTGAATAACGGAGTCCGCTTCTCAACAAAAGCAGCCACAGCCTCCTTGTGGTCCTCGGTGGAACGGCAACGGCTCATCGCCACAGCTTCAGCGTCCAGACATTCCAACAAGTCCGCTCCCAACGCCCGGTTAAGATTTTCTTTGATGTAACGCTGCGCCACCAGCGGTCCATCAGCAAATCGAGCCGCATATGTGAGAGCTGCGGATTCGAAATCCTCGTCCTCGAACACCTCGTTCACCACATGCAACGACAACGCCTCAGCCGCATCGAAACGATCGGCGGTCAAATACAACTCGCGGGCTTTGGCCGCCCCCACCAACTGAGTCAAGAACCAACTTCCGCCAAAATCGCCAGAAAACCCAACTTTCGCGAAAGCCGTTGTGAAAATCGCTCGAGGGGACGCCACCCTCAAATCGCATGCCAAAGCAATCGACAAACCAGCACCCGCAGCCGCTCCATCAATTGCAGCAACTGTCACTTTCGGGAAATTCTGCAAAGCCGCAGATACCATCCGCTGCCGGTTACGCAAATCATCGACCGCTGACTCCAAAGTTCCCGGTGATGGCGCCGCACCCGAGTTACGAGCATTCATCCCTTTCACGTCCCCACCGGCACAAAAAGCGCCCCCTGCGCCAGTCAACATCAGCGCTCCAACCTCAGGGTCCCCAGCGATTTGAGGAAGCAACCGTTCGAACGCCTCATACGTTTCGGGATGCAACGCGTTACGGGCTTCGGGCCGATTAAACGTCAATACCGCAACCCGACCCTCACGTCGTCCCAACATCACATCGGTACCAGTTTCCAAATCACTCACCGAAACACCCCTTTCACTAGACGTTTACCTCTCAGACCCACCTAGTATGTCGAATTTGTAGGGCAACCTCATCCTTTAACACACCGCCGAGACAGGAGCCCCCGTGGATCTCTTCGAATATCAAGGCAAACAATTCTTCAAACAATTCGGAATGCCCGTTTCTGACGGTGAAGTTGCCTTCACCGTTCAAGAAGCAGTAGACGCCGCGGAACGACTTGGTACGCCTGTCATGGTGAAAGCTCAAGTCCACACCGGCGGTCGAGGCAAAGCAGGCGGCGTCAAATTCGCAGGAACCATCGAAGATGTCCAAGAACACGCCAACTCCATCCTCGGCTTAGACATCAACGGGCACATTGTCAAACGGCTGTGGATCGAAAAAGCCAGTGACATATCCGAGGAGTACTACGCCAGCTTCACCCTTGACCGATCGGCAAAAAAACACCTGGGGATGCTCTCTGCTGAAGGAGGGGTAGAAATAGAAACGGTCGCGGCAGAAAATCCCGACGCCATAAGCAAAGTTCACGTTGACCCCGCTGTCGGCCTCACGCCAGAAGCCGCACAGGCGTGGGTAGACGGAGCCAACCTCAATCCTGAAGCCGTTGAAGGAGCTGTAGACGTGGTGTTGAAGCTTTATGAGGCATACACCCAAGGCGACGCAGATTTAGTAGAGATCAACCCCCTCATACTGACCCCAGATAACAGAGTTCACGTTCTTGATGCCAAAGTCACACTGGATTCCAACTCAGTGTTCCGACATGACGAATACGCAGAATTCGACGACACACAACCCCGCGACGAACGCGAAGAAGCTGCCCATGACAAAGGCCTCCAATACGTCGGACTGGAAGGCAGCGTTGGTGTTATAGCGAACGGCGCAGGACTTGCTATGTCGACCGTGGACGTTGTCAACCAAGTAGGCGGAAAGCCCGCTAACTTTCTGGATATAGGAGGCGGGGCCAACGCTGACGTCATGGCGAACGCTCTCGAGGTCAT
>JASMKJ010000344.1 GCA_030749275.1 Acidimicrobiales bacterium | reverse complement strand
GCAGTCCACACCCACATGACCAACACCCGACTCACTGACCCTGAAATTCTTGAATGGCGGCACCCGGTGCGGGTTGAACACTTCAAGGTTCGTCACAACTCAGGAGGTCAAGGAGCACAACGAGGAGGCGATGGTGTGATTCGTCGGCTCCGCTTCTTGGAGCCAATGACAGTGAATGTGCTGTCATCGCGACGGAAAATTGCGCCGTTCGGTGCCAACGGTGGGAAAGCCGGCCTTGTAGGGATCAACCGCCTACTCAGAGCTGATGGCAGTAGCGAAGAATTGCCGGGCAGTACCCGGGTGGAAGTCGGCCGCGAGGATTGCTTCGAAATAGAAACCCCTGGGGGAGGGGGATTCGGCGCTAAAGACTAATGCGGGACCCAGAGGCCCAACCGAGAAGGATCCTATGAACCTTCCAACAGTTCAATCGCTTCCCGGGTAGTTATGACGTCACCAAATACTGACATGAATGTGCTGAGAGCCCCGACGTGAGCCTCATCGGTACGGGCGGCATTCGCATCTTCAATCATCACGGACCGATAGTCCAACATCATGGCATCACGGGCTGTGGAATCGCAGCAAACATTTGTCATGGTGCCAGTCACAAAGACAGTGTCAACTCCCAACCGCTTGAGGGTTTCATCAAGGTTCGACGCTCCCGGAGAGAAGGGACTGAAGCGGTCTTTGTCAACGATCACCTCGTCGGGCCCAACGTCAAGATTTTCAAAGAACTCGTGACCCCATGTGTCAGCTATCAACCCTGCTCGCGCATCCCTGGATCGTTCAGGGGCAATGAAGTTGTCGAAGAACATGGGCCACGAGCCGCGACCCTCCAAAGACATCGTTGAACGAACCCAGACGATCACCCCACCGGCCCGTCGAAATGCGTCGACGAGGTTGTTGATGTTGGAGACAATGCCGCGAGCAGCGGGCACTTCACTGAGACCGCCTTCGGCTACGAAATGGTTTTGCATGTCAACAACGACCAACGCAATGGTTTGAGGGTCGTAACCTTCGTGGGCGTGAGCCCTTCCTCTTCTTTCGACCACAGCCAAACGAAGGTCGTCGGGGATTGATGATGTATGCATGAACAAGAGCTTCGCGTACGAGTTGGTTATCAGGAAGACTTCTCACCGTTTGCTGCTCTAGGAGCGAGCGGCCCTGAAGGACTAGCGGTGAATATTTTGTCCTCAGCGTTCGAGCAACTCGGAGTCGAAACAGTCTGGATGCCACTTTCTCTGGAACAACAGATTCCCGCACTGCTTCAGAATTCCGTTGATGTCCTCGCGTGTCTGGGTGTCACTGAGGAGCGCAAAAGCCAGCTGGTTTTTGGTGAACCGATCATCCTGACGGGAGGAGCGCTGTTTAGGCTCGTAGAGGGGCCCGATACAGACGATTCCATTGTTACCCCTGCGGGTGGACCACTTGTCGTAACGGCCAGAGAGAGCTTTCCAAATAGTTCCGTTATTGCCGTTGACGGCTACCCCGAAGCGTTGCGGCTGGTATCTCAAGGGAACGCCGATGCCGCTGCGCTCAATGTTCATGTTGGCCATCAGATTGCTGAACGCGACTTCCCTCAGGAATTCGCTCACCCGGATCCTGTTTTTAAGGAGATCTTTCTGGCTCCAGCATGGCCACCGAAACATGACGACCATCTCCGGGAAGTGTTAAACGATGTTGTGACCGTTGAAGGACTCTCTCAGTTCGGCACACAGCTAGGTACCGCACAAGGAGACGACAAACCGAAAAGAGAAAATGTGGACGCGAGAAAAGAGGGAGATTATGTCGACTGATCCATGGATGACATCAAGAGAACATCAAGAACTGTTTGAAACAGTAAGTAACTGGAACCGCTGGGGGGCAGATGACGAAGCAGGAGCGCTAAATCTGATCACCCCAGAACTGCGTGCCGCCGCTGCCGCCGAGGTTGTTCACGGTCACGCGGTTAGCTGCGCCCGAGAATTGCCGGTCGAACCAAACGACGAAAATCGGCATCCCGCCCTTCACATGATGGTGCGAGGTGGAGACGACTGTGTCTCACCGAACATAAACATGGAGTCGACCGGTGACTTTGTCGGCGTCGCCTTCCACGGGATGGCTACCTCCCATATCGATGCGCTCTGCCATGTTTTTGTGGACAGAAAAATGTACAACGGGTACGCGGCGGAATCAGTGAAGAGCACGGGTGCCACCCACTGCAGCATCATGGTCGCGGCCGAAGGAGTCGTCGGACGCGGAGTGCTTCTCGACATTCCCCGATTACGAGGGGTTGAATGGCTTGAACCAGGTGACGCGATCACAGCCGAAGAACTTGATGCTTGCGAACGAGCACAAAACCTGTCCGTGGGTACGGGCGACATTCTGCTTATCGGCACAGGTCGCGACAAACGGCGAACTGAACTTGGACCCTGGCACCCGTTCCAGGTCGGAATGGCAGGACTACATCCAGACTGCATTCAATGGCTGAACGACCGCGACATCTCCGTGCTCGGCTGCGACGGAGTCAGCGATGTCTTGCCTGGAAACCATCCAAGCGACTGGGTGATGCCCATTCACCAAACCGTGATCGTTTCCATGGGAGTACACCTCTTGGACAATCTCCGACTGGATCGACTGGCAGCAGCTTGTGAACAACACTCCCAATGGAGCTTTCTTTTCACTGTCGCTCCACTACGAGTCGAAGGTGGCACCGGCTCTCCGGCCAACCCAATAGCACTGCTTTAAGAACAGAGCTCTTACGGCACAGCAACTTTGGGATGGGTAGCAACCCACACCAACGCCACCAGGATCACAGCACCCCCCACCACCGTGTTGCCAGCCGGGGTTTCATTGACGATCAACCACACCCAGATCGGAGCCAAAACGATTTCACTGAGAAGCAGCAAACTTGTACGCGCAGCAGGTACATGACGCCCAGCTGCATTAAATATCGGAAGCCCGACACCTAACAAAACTCCGCCGCTTGTAACACCGAGCAAAGCGTCGCGCACAGGAAGATCGAACCC
>JASMKJ010000343.1 GCA_030749275.1 Acidimicrobiales bacterium | reverse complement strand
TGACGCTCAAGTATTTTGGGATCCATACTGCACGTTGTCGGGTTGGCACGGGATCACGTCGGTTGCAATCGGGAACTGCGGATTCGGGTTCGCTCCTGTGGCTCCTGACATGCGCGAGTACGCGATGAAGTCAATGGTGCGTGTGGAAGCAATCCCGTACGAGTCGATGGCTCAGGGGATGCCATGGGACTGGGTTAGCTTCCCTGAATATTTGAACAGTTTGGATCGAACACCGAAGGCGATGAACATACTGCCTTACGTACCAGTCGGACCGATGCTTCTTGAAGTCTTGGGAGTTGAAGACGCTAAAGCGGGTCGAATGCCTACAAACGCTGAGCATGAAAAACTCGCCAACCTATTACGGGACTCGATGGACGCGGGTGGTTGCGGATGGTCAGCGCAGCGCCTTCCTCCGACTGGTCCGGCGGCGGTACAGCGCGACTGGGACGGAACTCCCATGCCTACCGACATGATGAACGATGAAACCGCACGTGTCTTGGCGGGAGTGTTGGCGGAACGGAACCAGGGTGTTGTGCAGATGACCTTGACTACGGATGACATCAAACACGATCTGGCACATTTAGAAGAAATCGCTTCGATAAGCGGCCGCCCCCTCTTGCACAACGTTGTTCAAGCTTTCGAAGACAAGCCTCATGTTCATCGGCGCCAAATTGAATGGCTTGAACGATGTAGGGAACGCGGCATTCCCGTTTATGGTCAGGGAGTTACAAGTGACGCCGGATTTACATTCACCCTTGAGGATTGGAATCTGTACGACGATTCGGAAGCATGGATGGAAGCATGCATGGGAAGCAAAGCCGAACGTTTGGCTAAGTTTTCTGATCCTTCTCGTCGTCAAGCGCTGAAAGAAGACCTTCCTTCCACTGCTACTGCTCCATTAGGGACGGTGACAATCCTCTCGCCTCGATCTGAAGGCACAGAAAAGTACCGAGAGATGTCAGTGTCTCAAGTCGCCGAATTAAGTGGGAAGGATGAGGTTGACGCAATGCTCGATATTGCGGTGGAAGATGGACTCGACACACTGTTTTTCGTCGCGCCGCCCCAAGGCAACAGTGAATTGTTAAAGGACATCGTCAGTTACCCCCACATGTTGTTTGGGGTGTCCGACGGAGGAGCCCACACGAAGTTCCTCACTGCAGGACGTTACCCAACAGAAACTCTGACAGAACAAGTAAGAAAAAATGAATGGATCTCCTACGAAGAAGCGCATCGCCGTCTGTCAGCGCTTCCGGCGCAGCTTGCTGGTTTCCGTGACCGAGGAGTACTGCGACCTGGTTGTCCTGCGGATGTCGTGGTCTACGATCCCGAGAATCTCAAAGTGCTTCCAATGGAAGTAGTACATGATCTCCCTGGTGGTGAATGGCGTCGAATTCAAAAAGCGTCCGGGTACCGCAACGTGATGGTCAATGGGCAAATCACGATTGAAGACGACCAACAAACCGAGACATACAGCGGCAAACTTTTGCGACACGGAAAGTAACCCAATTCCCTAGCTCGCAACTCGCACTCAGCACAGCTTTAGTCCATACCGAGTAGCTGCGCTGCCCGTTCGGCTCGTTCCGCGACAGAGTTTCTCATTTGTTCCATATCAATCTCTTCGTCTTGTTCACCCTGTTGGCCACCGAGGTAACGCGCGTAAACGCCTTCTCCGATACATGCCAAACGCCATTGCGCAAACGCTCGGTAATAGCTGATGGAATCGATGTCCGAGCCCATTTCTTCCGCGTACAAGGAAGCTAATTGGTTTTGATCAAGAAACCCGGGTAGCCCCGTGCTTTCGGCATCTCCGGTCGGATCGTCGTCTTGGGGGTCATGCCAGTAGCCAAGCAACCCACCTAGATCCGCCATTGGTTCACCCAAAGTACACAGCTCCCAATCCAACACCGCGATGACGTGTCCATTTGAGTCGACCATGCAATTCGACAGCCGGTAGTCGCCGTGAGCGATTGTTGTGGGATTGGGTTCTGGCATTCGCGCAAGTAATTGCGACGCGACAGCATCAACTATGGGCAGGTCCCGCGTCCGAGAACTTTCCCATTGACCTGTCCATCGCTTCACCTGACGCTCTATGTAGCCACTTCGTTTTGCCAAATCTCCAAGCCCGACCTCGTCAATGTCGACTCGATGTAACGCGACGAGAGTCCGGATAAGGGATTCCGACATAGTCTCTCTGGCGGCAACACCTATCGTCGACGCTATTTCAATGTCGCGAACAACTATGCCGTCTACGAACTGCATAACATAAAAATCTCGTCCGTTAACCGTTTCGTCCTGACACAACCCGACCATTTTCGGTACCGGGACATCGCTGTCGCGGAGCGCATCCATCAATCGATACTCGCGTGCCATGTCATGGGCAGATGGCAACAGTGGACCCATGGGCGGTCGACGCAACACAAATCGCGGCTGGCCGCCATCAGTCACCGTAAAGGTCATATTGGATCTTCCGCCCGCAATCAGCTGATACTGGAGCGGCCCATCCAGATGCGCGTGTTGACCAATCCATGCGGTAACACTTTTAACGTCTATGACATCTGGAGACACTTCAACCACATCAGGTATCTAGCAGAATTCGATAACGCCGCGCCTGTTACTCATCCAGAAAGATCGGCGCGCGACGCTCTTTAATTGCCTGCATGGCTTCTCGGTGGTCTGCCGATCGCAGACTCTCTAGATGACCATGTTGCACAGCTTCTAGATCAGGCGACACACCAGACAAGTTGTCTATAGCTATCTTCGTCAATTTGACCGCGTTCGGCGACAACGAGGAAATAGCAGTGCACAGCTCGTCGATTCGGGTATCAAGGACGCTCTCACTAACCATTTCAGTCAGATAACCCACTCGGAGCAATTCTTCTGCAGTGATCGTTTCCGACGTTAAAAAAATACGTTTGGTCGCAGCGGCGCCAATCCGTTGAACGAACCTGCGCAACCCGCTGGCGTAATACTGAAGCCCAATACGGGCAGCGGGCATTTGCAAAACAATGTCTTCGGTTCCCACCCTCAAATCACAGGCCACGGCTAGGTCCGTTCCACCGCCATGAACATTGCCTCCTAGGACCGCTATCGTCGGGACCCTCACCGCAGCTAACGCATCACAAACATCACCGAAACCGAACTGTGGGCGTTCTCCCTCTGCTAGTGCCCCAAGGTGATAACCCGAACACCACGACGGGCCTTCAGCCTCGAGTGTGACGACCCGGATAGAAGTGTTGTTTTCTATCTCATCTAGATGGCCCATGATCTCTTCAAGATCCGCCGGTTCTAGACGGTTTCTTTTTTCAGGTCGTTGTAGAACCAACCGAGCTTGATGGCCGGTTACTTCTAGCCGCGGAACATCTCCCTTGTCGTCGAGTCCCATGAGTTAGTCGAAGACCAAAATGGAACGGCCAGCGACCCTGCCGTTCTCAAGGTCTGACACAGCTATTCCAATGTCATCGATGGAGTAACGCTGTGTCACCAGCGAATCGAGATCGAGTATCCCATTGCGGTGCCATTCAATAAATCGAGGTAAGTCTTCTCCCGGTTCACAAGAACCCCCGAGGCTGCAGATGTACGAACGTTCGCCTATGAACATGTGTCGGCTGTCAAGCTCAATGGGTGTTTGGGGCACCCCGACCAAAACCGCTGTACCCCCTTTCGATTGCCCGAATTCGCCACTCCGAACGACTTCTGATACCTGCCTCATGGTTGAGGCATGACCTATGCAGTCGAACGCATAATCAACACCGGCAACCGGTTGACGCAGAATGTCGAACTGCCCTTCGACGGGAGTCAATTCTTTGATGGCGTTGACGACGTCAACATCGGTCGCGTTTATTCCGTGAGTGGCGCCGAATTGTTTCGCGAACTCTAGTTTGGTGTCGTCGAGATCAACCGCGATGACCGGATCGGCGCCTAGGTGCGCGGCGGCGGCAACCGCTGACAGACCTACTCCTCCGACACCGATTATGGCAACGCTGTCACCCGCTTGAACTCTGGCCGTGTGGAGTACCGCGCCCGCGCCCGTAATGACCGCGCATCCAATGATGCTGTCAGTTTCACGGTCAATGTCGTCGGGCACCTTTACGACGTACATTTCATCGGCGAGGGTGTGAGTGGCCCACGTGAAGACATTGATACTGGTCGCCGTTCTACCATCAGGGAGCTCAAGCGCAGTCGGGCCTCCTTGTCGTCGCGCCTGCTGCTGATTTTTCGGGACCCACGTCACCATAACCGTGTCACCTGGCTTCAGATCAGTTACCGATTCCCCAACTGCTTCAACTTCGCCTGTTGACTCGTGGCCGAGCACCGCGGGTGCCTGCCGCTGGTTGTGGATGGTGTGTAGCTGACTGTGGCAAATGCCCGATGCGAATTGGCGCACAACCAATTGGATGGGTCCCGGGTCGGGCAACACCACATCGACCACTTCTAGCGGCTGGCCTTGTTCTTGTGGAACGACTACTACGCGAGCTTCGGTCGGCATTACTACTCCCCTTTGCTGTGTGTCTCAGAAGTTACCTGTGGCAAGGTCCTTCAACGAACTTAAACCTTATGTTGGAATCCGTAACGGGCGCCCGTCTATGTCCGGTCGGCTATCTGTTGACAACCACAACTGGGTCGGTTCTGAGGTACGCCCAATGTTCGCTAACGCCATCGGGCGGGCATCTAGGGTGCCGCCAGTCGCTACATCGACAGTCCCGGAGAAGACAATTTGGTTTCCATTGGAACATTCCATTACGGCCAACGCGTCGGCAAGTTCACCCAGGTGAACCCCGATCCGGAGCTTTCGTCTCGCATCGTTGATTTCACGTTGGGTGCGCCACTGGGCGACTATGGCTACTTCCATGGCGGCACCGGCGTCGTCGAACGAAGCCACGATGGGCAATGGATGGTCGAGCAAGGTGGCGCCGCCAGCCACGAAGACTTCGGAGAGGAGGTTTGCGGGATCTGCTCCTTGAGGGTCCCCGGCGACTTCATAATCGATGCACACATATGTGGACGACCTTTCCACCTGATTTCTAGGTGGAAGCGCTTCGTGCTCGGAGGTCAACTCGGAGCAGCAACTTTGGATAGGAAATCCAAAACAGCGGCGACAAAGATGTCGTTTCGATCTCCCGCGACCATGTGGGCGGCTTCTCCAACGTTTGCGTATTCAGAATGCGGGACAAGTTCTAAATAGGCCCGGGCGCCTTCTTCGGAAAGAACGTCGCTGAGCCCACCCCGAACCAGCAGGGATGGGCATTTGACGTTTCTGGCTGCTTCTTCTTGACGAGGCACACGATCCTTGAGGGAACGTTTACGTCTCATAAATTCTGGATCCCAATGCCATCGGTAACGTCCGTCTGGCCAGAGTCGAACGTTCTTGGCAAGTCCATCGAGTGTTCGAGGTCGCTTTCGATGGGGTTGATAGTTTGCGATTGCGTCAGCTACTTCTTCCAGTGAAGAGAACCCGTCCGGCGCTTGACCCATGAAGTCTCGGATCTTTTTGACACCACCGACCTCAATACGAGGAGCAGTGTCGACGAGGACCAAAGCGGCGGCATCGACTCGTCCCTCCCCAACTGCGGTAAGTGATGTTCCCCCACCCATTGATGCACCTACGAGAATTGGGCGTTGTTGAAGGCTCTCGACAACAGCCACAAGGTCTTCCACAAGCGCGTCATTCGAGTAATCGCCATCGGGCGACCAATCACTGTCACCGTGTCCGCGCGCGTCAAGACTGATCGCCTGGTAGCCAGCTTCTGCAAGTTTTTGCCCAGCCGCTTTCCACGCGTGGCGAGTCTGACCTCCACCGTGTTGGAGGATCACCAGTGGCCCTTCGGTTCCATAGAGGTCTGCAGCTACCCGCACTCCGCCCGAAGCCAAAATCATTTTGTGTGGCTCGGGGGCCCCTTCCAAACGAGCACCCCGTTCGGCCTTGTGCACGCTAACCCCTGTTCTTACCTTCAGCTTTCGCGCTCGCTTGGGCCGCGCGTCGTTGATCACCAGCTGCCGCTAACGCTTCACGATTTGAATCATCAACCTTCATGAAGTGCTCACGCCATCCATCATTTCGCTCGGCATCCCACACAAAGGGGGTTTGCAACGTAGTCCGCGGCTCCCAGGCACGCTCCAAAAGGTCCAGCGCCATACCGGTGATCACTGTTTGCATTTCGAGGTCTTCAGGTTTCCCGGTGGGATTACCTAACGGAAAGTCGGTGTATACAAAGCGGCTCACTCCGCACTCTTCGACAATGTCTCTGGCACTGCCCATTACCACCGTTGGCAAACCTGCTTCTTCTAAATGTCGTGCGACCAGACTCACGGTCTGATGACAGACCGGTCACAGGGGCACGAGGATGACAGCATCGAGTTCATCCTCTCGAGCGAACTCAAGTATTTGGGGGGCATCTCTGCGGCTGGTCCTTCGATGGCTGTAATCGGTAGGAACTCCGTAGAAGCGTTCCGCCAAAGATCCAATTCTTCCCTGATCGGCGAATTCGCGAAGGCGATTGATTGGCAAATAGCTGTCAAGGTCGTCGGTATGGGTGTTGTCTTTGTCCCAAAAGAGATCTTTGTTGTACAGACCACCAAGAGCGTCGTCGCATTGAGCAGCGTAAGGCTCCTTCGTTGCTGAACCTGCGACGGCGGTTGTGTCTACTTTTCTTTCAAAGAATGACGTCGTGACGAGCCCGATCCGGCATTCGTTAAGCGGCTTGGTGAGCGGCGTGAAAGGAACATCATGGTTGTACGCCCATTGGTATGCCTGGGGATACCCCTGAGCACCGTAATAGTTTCGCGATTTATCGATGTAGCTGACATAAGACCGATGGGTGCGTCGATCAGCGGTCATGCTTCTCTCCCTACTAGGACAACACTCCCGATGGTAGGCGCAGAAAGGGGTTCGCGCTCAAATCGCGAACTACGGTCTCCCCAAAGGACACATCGGAGAACGCTATGACAGTTGACCTGCCTCCAAGGCCGCACCGGGGATGGACTTTCCATGAAGTACCCGTCGGTAAACGCTGGAGTACCTCCAGGAGGACTGTGACGGAGACCGATCTCATGGTGTATGCGACTCAATTCGGATTCGTTGAAGGTCTGTTTCTTGACGCGACCGGCTCTGAGCGGGCGGGTTATTCGGGTCGACTAGTACCAGGAAGCCTCGTCATGTCGATCGCCGAAGGGCTAATTATTTCAGGCGGTGCGATAGCTGGAACTGGCATCGCTTATCTCGGTGCCGATGTTCAGGTCAAGGGACCAACCTTTGTTAATGACACTTTGCAAGTTGTCGCTGAAGTAGTTGAAGCCAGAATGACGTCGGCAGGAGATCGAGGCATCGTCACTACCCGAAACGAAGTCTTCAACCAGGACGAACAAATAGTGATGGTGTACACACCTACGCGGATGATTCGCGCCGAACACGTTGACGACTAGTTCTTTCGCTGATTGAAATGGAGGGATTATGACAGTTAGCCGTCCCGGTAAACACGTCACCCCCGACGAAGCAGTCGACGCTATCTCTGATGGAAGTCTGATTTACGTTGCCCAGGGTTCGGGTTGCCCCTATGGATTTCTGGCGGAGATCGATCAACGGAGGGATCAATTTCGACGTCTCGAATTCGTTGCCGCCTTTCTTTTGGAACGTCCTGCTCCCATAGACCACTTGGGCCAGCCATTTAGTTGGCGTTCTTTGCAGCCAACTGGTGGCATTCGAGATGTACTCGATCACGAAGATTTCGACATCATTCCCGGTCGCTATTCAGACCTCGACGGTATATGCAGCCCCAGCGGCCCTTTGCCCGCGGATGTCGTTATTTGTCAAGTAAGCCCACCCGACGCTACTGGGAATTGCAGTTTGGGGACTGGGGTTGGAGGACACGTATCGTTATTGAAAGAGGCCCCGCTCGTGATCGGGCAGATCAACAACCAGATGCCTTACGTGTATGGCGAGGGCGAATGTTCCGTTGAGCATTTCGATTTTCTTGTCTCGATAGATGAGCCGTTATCGGAGTTGCAACCCGCGCCCATTGACCCAGTTTCTTCAGCCATAGCCGACTACATCGGGCCCTACATACCGGACGGCTCAACCTTGCAATTTGGCATCGGCGCAGTACCAGATGCAGTTCTGTCGAGCTTACGCGACAGACAGAATTTGGGATTGCACGGCGGGATGATCAACGATGCCTGTCTCGAACTCATCGAATGCGGGGCAATCAACAATCTTCGCAAAGGCTGCGATGAAGGTGTTTCGGTTGCGGCGGAGATCATGGGGACACGCAAACTCTATGACTGGGTGGATCGGAACCCTTTGGTCAGGTTGGCACGAGGAGCACACACACATGGCATTCCGGGGATGGCTTCTGTCCAAAACTTTGTTGCTTTGCAGTCCACTGTAGAAATGGCTCTGGATGGTTCCGCGAACAGTGAGTTCGTTTCAGGTCGCTTTATTTCAGGACCAGGTGGGGCGCCAGATTTCGCGTTTGGGGCTTCTATCGCAACTGGTGGTAGATCGATAATCGCGATGCCTTCCACCGCCGCGAAGGGCACCGCATCCCGCATCGTTCGCCGCCTCACTGAGGGAGCACCTACAACCCTCCCGAGTTATCTGGCCGACATTGTGGTCACTGAACACGGTGCAGTCGAACTAAGAGGTAAGTCTCTCTCGGAACGGGCTCAGCTTCTCATTGGTATCGCTCATCCGGACCACCGAGATGCTCTCGGGCGTCCCTAGCTTTCCGACGAGTCCGTTCTATTCGCGGCGATCAGAGTCGTCGGTAGGTTGGCGTTTGTCCACTGCTGCCATATGCCATACCCGCCATCCGGTGCAGGTTCCGTGAATTGTGCATTCTTCCGATAAGTCGGGGACCGTTGGCGAGAAGGCCACCATCCACAATGTGTTCCTGACCTGTAATGAACAAGGAGTCGTCACCGGCTAAGAAAAGCGCCATCCCTGCAATGTCGGATCCCTCGCCGCGTTTCGGTAGTGGCTGGATTTCAGCTATGACTTCCTCCGCTTGCTCTTCATTGCCGCTGTGCATGAGGGGGGTGAAGATGACACCGGGACAAATAGCGTTCACTCGGATGTTATGAGGAGCTAACTCCACCGCTGTTGTCTTCGCAAGACTAACTACGGCAGCCTTTGCGGCTGAATATGCCTGCGGCCCGGCGCCTCCTCCCATTCCGGCGATGGATGCCGTATTGATTATCGAACCGCCTTCGCCCTGGTCGATCATCACTCGCGCAGCGTGTTTAGTTCCTAGAAAAACGGATCGAACCAGGATATGGAAAGTCTTGTCCCAATCTTCTACCTCTAACTCGGTGATGGGACCGAAGGCACCACCAATGCCTGCATTGTTGAATACGACGTCCAACCGCCCAAAGGCATCAACCGCTAGTTCTGTCATGGCTGCTACATCATCTTCAACGGACACATCAGTCACTGTGAAACGGATCTTGCCCTCATAGCCCTCGGCGTTTAAGTCTTCGAGGACACTGCGGCCATTTTCTGCATTGAGGTCGCCGATTACGACCGAGGCACCTTCTTCCAGGAATCTGCGGACCGTCGCCAATCCCATTCCGCTAGCCCCACCGGTCACAATTGCAACTTTTGATTCAAGTGTTC
>JASMKJ010000342.1 GCA_030749275.1 Acidimicrobiales bacterium | reverse complement strand
ATGTTGACTGCATTGGAATCCCTTGGTACACGGCTCCGACATTTCGGCGGTACAGAGGATCTGATGGTATGGAAGGGACAAGCGTCCGGGTGGACGAATCGTGATCTCGGTGTCTATGCCATCTATGAGGTCGACGATGACCTCAACGGGCAAATCGTGACCAAAAGAGCAGCCGACCTCGAAATATTGGAAGAGTGGTCACCTCAGGAGGAGTTTGAACTTCGCTCTCAGGACACTCTCAACTTGTTGGCTGCTGTCCTTGAACCTCAGTGCTTCCGATCTTTCCTGACGAAAACACCAAGCCAATACATGTCCGGAATTGAGTTTGTTCTGTCGGCTGAGGCCATCGAACCGGAGTTGGACCGAGCAATCTCTTTGTTTCACTGTTGCGACGTTTTCGAAGCGTTCCAGCGGGCTAGAACTGATCCAGCGCTGGCTGAGCATGCAAAGGGATTATTCTCCGACGACCTTCCCTGGATCCACCGGAGCGAAAAGAAGTGGGTCGAATCGCGCATATCAGGGAGGGGCCAGTTTGAACTGGAGATCGCCGACGCTGTCCGTCAGGCCGCCGCTCAACTCGTTCCGACAATCCGATCCAGCCGCCGGTTTGCCTGGACAGGATCCGGGTACGCGGGTATCGCAGTTGAACGCAGCGAGATTTCCGAAGAGACAGGGAAGTATCTAACTCAGATTGCTGACATCGAAATGGAAACCTTCGGTAACCGCAGCCCACTGCCCTTGTTCTTCGGGCTCGAACCGACTGGTTCGCCAGATGCCGATCCGCTTACCTTCAATGATCAGTTTGACCGAAGGTCCTGGTCAGTGAACAGCAGCATGTTCAGCGGCTTTACTGCCCGGTGCTCAGCTCCAGTGTTTGACATTGCTAAACAATGGAAGAGACGCTCACCGTTCCTACTGATGCGGTTAACCCCTGGAGGTACAGGAACGACACCGTTCCGTGTGGAAAGAGACCTCCAATTTTGGAGCGTTAGCGGAGTACAAGACCCCGGCGCAGCAGCGGGGCTTACGTCAGAAGAAGAGTTTGTGGCTGGTCCCTTGTGGTCCCTAGACGACCAGTCCGGCCTAATTCAAACAATTAGTGAGCCACCACGTAATGAGGGCTACGGAGAGAGGCATGCCGTCGGGCCACCGGACCTAGCTACTGTCGGGGCCGGTACCGTCCCCGACAGTCTCGAGACTGAGATAGAGGCCTGCCTCCCCGATCTCCATGACCAGTTGTGGCGCACCTTTGCCTTTAGGTCTATACCAGCCCGCTCGGCCTTACACGGTCGGCCGCAAGCGTTGCTGGAATCTGTCAATAGGAGGCGAACTCAAGGACACCGGTGGTTGTGGTCGACAAGTGAAGGAGTCTGGGAGGTCCAGCCTACCCTTCACGCGACAATCAAGCTCTTAGAGAATGCCATCAACGAGGTCGTTCCTGCATTTGTCGGATTCGCAGGGATCGTGACCCTCTCTCTTCTTGATGTTGATCATTGGCACGAAGGTCGATTCATCGAATTGCTCTACGGCGGAAAGCCTCTTGACCGCTTGCCTGCTGGTATAGCCCGGTGGGTAGCGACCAGTGTGCGGATCGGTGGGCGAAACCTGTTCAACTCAAAGCTCGTCCTAGACGAACTCACCAGTGAGGAAGAGGCAGAAGCTTTCTTGGAATATGTGAACGTGCCTGATGACTTCGATCTTGCCACAGTCGACGATGCCGGCCTCGTGGATTGGTTTTGCCTTGAAGCAACGGCACATAGCGAAGTCAGGCAGTGGGGAAGGGGTTGGGAAGCGGAAAACGCCGCTGTCTGGCTCCGTTCGTCACTGTCTCTTCTGACAGTGATGAACGACCCGGACGGTTGGCGCCGCGTCAGCGTCTCTCCGCTCCCACATAGGCACACGCTCTTGTTAGTTGATGAACCTGAACTGCACCTGCACGTAGATGCCTTGACAGATGTTCGCAACTGGCTCTCCAATCACCTCCGGGAGACAGGAGTCAGCGCTGTGGTAGCCACCCACTCACCTAGTTTCTTGGATTACCGACCTAGCGAAGCTCGAATTGCAATGGTTGAAAACCTCGGCCACTCTCACTCAACGGTGGAGGACATCACCGACAACGTTGGGTTCTGGCTATCTGAACACGGTGAGGCACTCGGAACTGAAACCATCGACGCTGTCCTCCTAATACGTGGTTTCCTCCTTGTCGAAGGACCCCACGATGAGATCGTTATCAAACATTTCTACGCCAACCAGCTCGCACGTCACCGGATCGGAATCATCGCTATGTGGGGATTCATTAACACATTGAATCTGACCGAGTCTCGTTATCTTCGCTATGCGGGCAGGCCGATAGCGATGCTGTTGGACAATGTCCCAGAGTACGGGGGCGATCGCCACAGAACCGTCGAAGAAAGGAACCTGGAACGGTTCCGTGGTGAGTTCAAAAAAGCCTCAATACCCTTTGAGGGCGTGGGCCACGGAGCGTTGGACATCATGTTCACCCTTCCCGAAGAGGCAGTCCGTAGGCATCTCGCCTCATTGGGCATCGAAGACACCTTCAAGGGTGGTTGGAAAGCGATCCAACAAGAGATCCGACCGAAGGCGACGAACGGCCCTGCCAAGAAGAAGTTGGCTCAAGAACTCCTAGGCCTAGAGCCATCCGACTTTGGTCTCGGTCCAGGGAATTTCATTCACCCCGTCCTCAAGGCCTGCACAGAGGATGACCGTCCAACTAGCACTCTCGAACGTGCCATGGAAAAGGTGTTTGGATTCTTTCAACAACCCAACGGTGCCGACATGTGACTAGGTCGCTGCC
>JASMKJ010000341.1 GCA_030749275.1 Acidimicrobiales bacterium | reverse complement strand
ATGCCTACATCGTCGGAGCGGATCGCATCGCGGCCAACGGCGACACAGCCAACAAAATCGGCACGGTGAGCCATGCCCTCGCCGCCCGGGAGGCAGGGATACCTTTTTATGTGGCAGCACCAACGTCGACTATCGATGCCGACCTGCCAACCGGCGAGCACATAGAGATAGAGCAGCGTGACGAACTAGAAGTGCATGAAATGATTGGACGAAGAATCACTCCGCAAGGAGTAGCTGCCGCCAACCCGGCGTTCGATGTGACTCCACATCATTTGATTAGTGCGATTATCACCGAGGCGGGAGTGCTCCGAGCACCATTTGAGGGTTCAATAGCTGAAGCGCTTACACGAACCGGGGCACTCTGATGAAGAACTTGTGGAACATTAGCGACGCGGCGAAGTTCGATGGAGTTTTGAATGAGTGCGTATACGGTTCGAGACTCCTAGGGGCCGAATCCGCCCTAGTGCTTCATGGTGGCGGAAACACTTCGGTAAAGACCACAGAAAACGACATCCATGGAGAACAACTCGATGTTCTCTACGTGAAGGGAAGCGGCTGGGATCTTGCGACTATTGAACCTGAAGGATTTGCCCCGCTGCGTCTTGCAGCTGTCAAACGTCTAGCGGAATTACCGTCGCTTTCGGACACCGAAATGGTGAATCAGCTGCGACTCAACCTTCTAGATGCTTCAGCCCCCAACCCCTCAGTTGAAGCCATCTTGCATGCTTGTCTTCCCTTCTCAGCAGTGCAACATACTCATGCTGACGCAGCGCTGGCGCTCACGAACACAATTGATGGAGACCGACGCGTTCGCGAGCTATGGGGAGAATCCGTTGTTGTAGTGCCCTATGTCATGCCCGGATTCGAACTCGCTAAAGCCTGTGCTCAGCAATTCGAAAGACAGGCATCGTCTGACACCATCGCAATGATCCTGATGAACCACGGTGTTTTCACCTTCGGAGAGACAACCGAACAGGCATATAACCAGATGGTTGAAGTAATCAGCGAAGCTGAGGAGTACCTCAAGGCGACGGCGGGAATAGATATCACCGCGTCGGCTTCTGCTGCCGAACTCCACTCGCCGAGTGGTTCCACCTTGGACCAAGCTGCTTTACGAATGAATTTGTCCCACGCTGCCGGTCGTTCCATGTTGCTGGTCCACACTCCTAATCAAAGAGCACATCGTTTCATCTCAAGGCCTGATCTGGCGGACGTCGCGTCGCGAGGACCAGCCACACCAGATCATGTCATCAGAACAAAACAATTCCCGATGGTCGGCCGCGACATCGACGACTTTGTGTCCAACTATCACAATTATTTCGAACGAAACCAAGACCGCTTCCCTGATGTTCAAGAACTTGATCCTGCTCCCCGGGTAGTCCTCGACCCCGACCTGGGTCTTCTGACAGCCGGCCAGCGTGTCGCCGACTGCGACATTGCTTCCGATATCTATTTGCACACGATTGACGTCATCGAAGCCTCCGAAGGACTGGGGGGGTTCGTAGCCCTCCCTGAATCAGATCTATTCGAAGTCGAATATTGGGAACTTGAGCAAGCCAAGCTCAAGAAATCGGGTATCTCGCCACCAATGTCTGGAGAAGTAGCGGTGGTAACGGGCTCGGCTTCGGGCATTGGCCGAGCGTGT